>CAILKC010000874.1 GCA_903834675.1 uncultured Victivallales bacterium
GGCTCCACCGCTGCGCCTGAGGCCAGGCGCCTCTCCAGAAGACTATCGCCTGAGGCCAGGCGCCTCTCCAGAAGACTATCGCCTGAGGCCAGGCGTCTCTCCAGGGGAATGGAGATGCGGTGGGCTCCACCGCCGCGCCTGAGGCCAGGCGCCTCTCCAGAAGACTTTCGCCTGAGGCCAGGCGCCTCTTCAGAAGACTATCGCCTGAGGCCAGGCGCCTCTCTTGGGGAATGGAGCCCCATCACCACGGCAGTTCCTGCATGTGCCCCTGGTAGGCCCAGTCGTCGGTGGTCCGAACCAGACATCGCCGGACCGGGTTCTGCGTCACGTACTCCAACTTCCGCAAGTAGTGCTCTTGGTCCCGCATCTGCGTATCCCAGCAGTCCCAGACAAAGGCTCCTTTGAGTGTGGCTGCATCCGTGCCCGCCAGACGCTTCCAGTACTTGCACCAGCTCTTGACCGTATCCCTCTCCTGTGTCTGCGGCGAGCAGAAAAGGTGAACGTGATCGGGCATGATCATGTAGTAGCCGACGACCCACCGTACCGCGTTTGCCCAAGCGTGACGCAATGCTTCGTGTGCCCTTTCGTCAGCCAGGATGGGCCGACGGTTGACCGTGGTGACGGTCACCAGCACGATGATCGGCTGGTTGTGGCGCTCAACGGGACTCGGGTGAGCCGGGTGGTGCCGGGTTGCGGTCTCAGTGTTCTCTATCGTTCTGCCCACCATGGATGCTCCCTCGTGCTGGTCATGTCGACCCTGACTGCCAGGAGGTGCGGTGGGGGGCCACCGCCGCGCCTGAGGCCAGGCGCCTCTCCAGAAGACTATCGCCTGAGGCCAGGCGCCTCTCCAGAAGACTATCGCCTGGGGCCAGGCGTCTCTCCAGAAGACTATCGCCTGGGGCCAGGCGTCTCTCCAGAAGACTATCGCCTGAGGCCAGGCGCCTCTCCAGAAGACTATCGCCTGAGGCCAGGCGTCTCTCCAGAAGACTTGAGCCTGAGGGTGTGCTTGCGAGGCCTATGTCACCGGCCTACGGCACTCGGGGTTGCCTTAGCCGTCACCCCCTCGAGGGGCTTGCCGTCGGGGGCGACCAGGCGGGCGCAGGCGCCCCACTCTCCGTCGCCCTGTACCACCTTGAGCAGCAGGGTGTTCCAGCCTGGCAAGAGAGTGATCGGCAGCTCGTCCTCGCCGGGCTTTAGCTCACGCCAGGCCGGGTTGGCGTGGACGGGTTGGCCATTCAACCAGACCTTCACGCCGTCGTTACTGCCCAGATCGAGGCGGGCCTGGAGCTCCCGCGGCGCGTAGAGGAAGGTACGCAGGTAGGCGGCCCGGTCGTCGCCGCCGAGGGCCTGCTGGAGGTCGAGCAGCCAGGGCTTATCGGGCTGCGTGCCGACCGGCAGCGGTTTCCAGTCACCGGGTTGGTCCTTGCCTTCTTCCGGGGGAAACACGGCGGTGAACAGCGCCTCGCGCGGGACGCCAGTGTAGGGTCCCGCGAGCTGCCAGCTGGTCAGGTAGGCGGCCATCCCGGAGGTCAGTTTGAGGAGGGCCTCGGCCTGGCGCTGGACCGAGTCTGCGGGGCACGCCTTCTGGGCTCGCAGGGCGAAGTCGCGAGCCTGGGCCAGGTCGAGGCCGAGGAGGCGGCGAGCCAGGGTCAACAGCGCGGTGGCGGCTGCGGTCTGGACAGCGGCGTCTCCGAGGCTGGCGCTGATGATCTCACCGGCGCGGGGATCGGGCGCCATGGCCAGGCTGGCCAGGATGGCTTTGCGTTCGTCGGCGCGGGTTGCGTCATGATCGTCCAGCGCTTCCTGCACGGCCCCAAGGGCGGTGGGGCCCCCGAGTTGGCTCAGGCTGCGCAGCAGAGCGCTGCGTACGGCGGGGGCGGTGGCGGTTTGCAGCGCGGCGGCGAGGACCTCAGCGGCGCGGTCCGGCGTGGCGGCGCGCGCGCCGATTTCGGTCAAGGCGGCGCGGACGGCTTCGCGGTCGGCGTCCGTGGGAGCCCGCGCCAGCAGGCCGACGAGGCGTGGCAGACTGCTGACCTCGACCAGGTCTGGCAGAGCCGCGCAGGCCTCGAGACGGACGTTGGCGTCAGGGTCATTTCCGGCCGCGATGACCCGTAGTCCGGCGCCGGGCTCACGCCGGAGGGTCAGCGCCCGGATCGCGGCGCGGCGCACCCCGGGATGGGCGTGGGCGAGGGTTTTCAGCAGGGCCGGTCCGACCTCATCTCCCGGCAGCCGACTGAGTGAGGCGCAGAGGGTATCGTGTTCAGGTCCGCTGGCCTTGGCGGCGGCCAGGGCCAGGGGCTCGATCTCGGCGGCGCTGCCGAGCTTTTCCAGCGCGGCGGCGGCGGCCTCACGGACCTGGCGTTCGGGGCGCTGCAGCGCCGCCAGCACGGCGGGCTTGGCAAGTCGGTCCCCGCGCTCGGCCAGGGCGGCGAGCAGGGCCACCTGCACCGCGGCATCGGCCTGGGACAGGCGTGCGGCACAGGCGGCGGTGAGGTCGGCGCCCTTCAGGGTACGGATGTAGTGTGCCGCCAGGCCCTGCAGCTCGGGGGCGGGGTCCTCCAGCGTCCGCAGGATCAGTGGCGCTGCCCGTTCGCCTTCGAGACGGACCCATCCAGCGAATGCGGCCACCCGTACCAGCAGAGGTTCCCTGGCGGCGTACAGAGCGTGGTAGGCGGCCGCTACGGCGTCGGGGTCGGTGGTGCTATCGGTCTGTTCCAAGGCCCGCAGCAGGGCGCGGGTGACCTGGTCTCGCCGCTCGCTCGGAGCGGCGGAGCGGGCCTCTTGCAGGGCGGTCATGGCCGGCATTCCGCCGATCTCGCCCAAGGCTTGCAGGGCTGCTTCGGCCAAGGCGGCGTCGGGAGTGCCGGCCAGGTCGATGAGCCGGGGCACGGACTCGGGGTCGTGACTGTTGCCCAGGGAATGCAGGACTCCGAGCTGCTGGGGGCCGGTGAGGTTCTCGAGTGCCTCGCGCAGGGCGCGCCGGGCCGCCGGGCTGTCCAGGCGCTCCAGAACCCCGCAGGCCGGGGGCGACAGCTCCGGGTCCGCCAACAGCCCTGCCAGGGTCGGCACGCAGGCGTCGGAACCGACGCGCTGCAACAGTCGGCAGGCCACCTGGCGCCCGGCCGCGGTCGTGCTGGGTGACGCGAGGACGGCGAGCAGCCGGGTCTCGAAGTCGGCATGCTCCTCGGGGGCAGCCTTGGCCAAGAGGTCCTCCACGGCGGTGATGGCCTGGCACGGGCCGCCACCCGCGAAGGCCGCCAGTTGTTGGAAGAGGTCGGCGAGGGCCGGCGCCGGGGTGGTGAGGGCAGGGCTCGATCCCGCCGGCGCTGCCGAAGCGCCTTCGGCCAGGGGGAGGATGCGGAGGTTGCGGAAGCGGACCTCACTCCCCGGGTCATGCGCCTGCAGGGCAAACGTGCCCGCGCCGAGCCGCGGCTCGGAGGCGCGCTCGGGGGGCTCGTGGTAGTCAACCACCACCTGGCCATTGAGCTTGACGCTGAGGCGCTTGCCACGCACCGTGACGTGCATCTCCCACCAGACGCCGTCGGCCACCGGGGAGCGGTCGAGGGTCGCGAGGTTGCCGAGGCTGCCGGTACGCATGGGATCGGCAGGAGAGGTGTTGTTGATCTGAACTTCGATTCCCTGAGTTGGCCAGCCTTGATCCTGGTAGGCGGTGTGGATGAAGAGGCCCGAGGTTGCGCCCGGCAGGGTGAAGACCTCCGCCTTCAACTCGAAGTCCTGAAATGCCGGCGCCAGGGTTCCGCTTCCCACGTAGAACAAGTGTGCCCGCTGGCCGTGTACGATGATCATGCCGTCGCGGACGGTGAAGCTGGCCGGGTTCTCGCTCGCTTTCCAGCCGGTCAGCGTGCGCCCGTCGAACAGCGTGGTCCAGCTCGGCTCCACCGTCGGCGTCGGCGGCGCCAGTCGGGAGCAACCGGCCAGTGCCAGGAGGCAAAGAAGAGCAGATACCGTGGCGAGAGCCCGGCGCACTACCTCACTCCCGAAAACGCGCTTAAGTGGCACGGCATGAATTCTCCCGCAGGTCGCAACGACACAAGGACAGGAAGGCAGCAGCCCCGGGCGAGGGGGCCTGTGGACCGGTTCGCGCGCGTCATAAAAAGCAGCCCACCCCGCAAGGCTTTCAGTGTAGGCCGGAACGCGCTTCTGTCAACCTCGCCCGGAGTCGGTACGTGTCCCGGATCCGCCACCGCGAGAGCCGCGGCTCTCAGGCAAGAGTTGCCCCACAAGCACTGGCCACGAGCGCAGGCGCAGAGACTATGTTGTAGCGGTTTCGGAGTAGGCCATCTCGAGACGGCCCTGCCAGGGCTCAGCCTCCGCGCGGGTCCTGGGCAGAAGGGCGAACGCATAGGGAGCAGCAGCATGGCAGGCCTGACGATTCGTGATCTGCGGGTGATCATGACCTCCCCCGGCGCGGGCAGCATTCAGAAGCGCCTGATGGTGGTGAAGGTGGAGACCTCCGAACCGGGTCTGTACGGCCTGGGGTGCGCCACCTTTACGCAGCGGCACCGCGCCGTAAAGACCGTGGTGGAGGATTACCTGAAGCCCCTGCTGGTGGGGCGTGACCCGCAGCGTATCGAAGACACCTGGAATCTGGTCCACGTCAATGCCTACTGGCGCTCTGGACCGGTGATGAACAACGCCCTGTCCGGGGTGGATATGGCCTTGTGGGACATCAAGGGCAAGCTGGCCGGGATGCCGGTCTACCAGCTCCTTGGCGGCAAGTGCCGTGAGGGCGCCGCCGTGTACCGCCACGCCGACGGGCGCGAACCGGCCGAGGTTGCCGAGAGGGTGCGCGCTTACCTGGCCCAGGGCCTGCGCTTCGTGCGGGCTCAGGTGGGCGGCTACGGCGGGCGCGCCGCCATCACCCCACCGCCAGGGTCGCTGCCCGGCGCGTACTTCGACCCGGCGGCCTACACCCGCCACGTCCTCAAATTGTTCGAACACCTGCGCGAGGTGATCGGCGACGAGGTGGAACTGCTTCACGATGTGCATGAACGGCTGGTGCCAACCGAGGCCGTACGCTTTGCCAAGAACCTGGAGCGTTTCCGCCTGTTCTTCCTTGAGGATCTGCTGCCGCCAGAGCAGGTTGAGTGGTTCCGGTTGGTGCGGCAGCAATGCGCCACGCCCCTGGCCATGGGCGAGCTTTTCGTCAACGCGCGCGAATGGCAGCCGCTGATCGAGGGGCGCCTGATCGATTTCATCCGTTGCCACATCAGCGCCATCGGCGGCCTGACTCCGGCCAGGAAGCTCGCCACCGTGTGCGAGGCGGTTGGCATCCGCACGGCCTGGCATGGTCCCGGCGATGTGTCGCCGGTAGGCCATGCGGCCAATATCCACCTCGATGTCAGCAGCCCAAACTTCGGGGTGCAGGAGTGGGCCGGCTTTTCCGAGATCGAGCAGGAGATCTTCCCCGGCTGTCCCGAGTTACGCGACGGCTACGCTTACCCCAACGACAAGCCCGGTTTCGGCATCGACCTCGACGAGGGACTGGCCGCACGCTACCCCTGCCCCGAGGGGGTGCTGGAGTGGACCCAGGCACGCACCCCGGATGGCTCTCTGGCGTATCCGTGAGGAGTCCTGACCTGACTGGGGACCCCGTCGACGGCCTCACGCTCAACCGGGTCAAGTTGACAAGACCGGCATCTACCCCCACATTTGAATAGTAGGGAATTCTGTAACCGCAGCTGCGCCGATGCGGCTGACCGAAGTCGGAATGCTCGTATGCGTCACTGGGTGCGCTCAGCAGGTGTGGAGACAGCCGATGAAGAGAAGAACCCTGAGTCTGATGGCAGCAGGTGGTATCCTGCTGGCGGTTGTCGCCAAAGCGGCGGCAGAGACCTTCACTGAACTGGTCGGGAGCGTGCCGGTTGGGGTTGTCAGCGCTCCCGGGACGGTACAGGTTCCCTTCATCGTCTGGGGCGGCGATGTCGCGACCTTCCTTGCCAATGGTGGCCTCGAGACGAAGCCAGGGAGCCTCTTTCAGAAGCAGGGCCTGGCCCTGAAACTGGTTCCCGGCGACAACTTTGTCCAGCAGGTGCGGGACTACATCGCCGGCAAGACCCCATTTCTCCGCGGCACCTTCCACATGATCGGCATGGCCTCCGAGGTGATCGGCAGCGATCCGCGGACCAAGGGCGTCGTGCTGTTCCAGATGACCTGGTCTGCCGGGGACCATGCGGTGTCGCGGGAACGGCTCAAGACGTTGAGCGATCTGCGCGGGGCCAAGGTCTGTCTGCAGAAGGGCGGTCCCCATGAGGGTCTCCTTGACGACCTCCTGCGCGATGCGGGCCTCGGCTGGGACGCGGTCACCGTGGTGTGGGCCAAGGACCTCACCGGTACGGAGGACAGTCCGGCGGCCAGGTTTCGCAAAGACCCCAGCATCGATGTGTGTTTCGTGATCTCGCCCGACATGTTGGGGCTGACCAGCGGCCTGCAGAATACCGGCAGCGGCGTGGAGGGCACGGTCAAGGGTGCCCGGGTGCTGGCCTCGACGGCGGAACGGTCGCGTTCGATTGCGGATGTCTATGTGGTCCGCAAGGACTTCTTCGAAGCGAACCGGCCCTGGTGCGAGAAGTTCGCGGCGGGCTACCTGAAGGCCTGTGAAGAGCTGATGGAGATGAAGAAGCAGTACGAGGCCAAGGGCAGTGCGCCGCTCAAGGCGCTGCTGGCCATGGCGCAGAGCATTTACGGCAAGGGGGTCCTGCCGCTGGAGCAGGATGCGTACGGGCTGATCCTGGACAGCCTTTTCGTGGGGCATCCCGGCAACGTGAAGTTCTTTACGGCCAAGAACAACCTGACGGGCTTCGAGGCGTTCCAGGAGGCCGCCCTGCGGCTGGCCGCGACGCGCGGCTATGCCAAGGTCCGCACCGGGATGATTCCCTCACCCCTGGACTGGAATGCCGCGGTGTTCACCAGCCTGCTGACCAAGACCGAGACGACACGACAGGAGCGCTTCCGGGCGGAAGCCGTGCTGGACGAGATCGAGGCCCTCAACGCCGGCGGCGCTCTCGACCAGAACACCATCTACGAGTTCTCGATCAACTTTAAACCCAACCAGGAGGAGTTCAGCGCGGTGCAATACGGCGCCGAGTTTCAGAAGGTGGTCGAGCTTTCCGCCAAGTACGCCAGTGCGGTGATTGCGGTGCGCGGGCACTCTGACCCCACCAAGATCCTGCTGGAGACCGTCCAGGCGGGTCTGCAGAAGGGGATTCTGAAGCGGACCGGCACGCGCGGCGACTACACCTACTACCTGCAGGGCAAGCCCCTGAGCATCGGGGCAAGCGGAGAGCTGGTGGAGATGATCAAGCGCGGCGATTTTGATGGCGGCGCCGGGGGCAATCCACGGGAGACCATGCAGGCCGCGCTGAACCTATCGCGCAAGCGCGCTGAAGCCGTCAAGGCGGCGGTCCTGGCCTACGCCGGCAGCCAGGGCCTCGAGATCGACGAGAGCCAGGTTCAGCCGATCGGCGTCGGCATTGTCGAACCGGTCATTCCGAAGCCGACCAGCATGGCAGAGGCAGAGAAGAACATGCGGGTCGAGTTCCGCTTGATCCGGGTGAAGCCCGAGGTGATGACCGAGTCCGAGTTCGACTTCTGACGCGGCGCGTCGGGGAAGATTGCTGTCCCCCTGTCCGCTGGGTGCGGGCAGGGGGCGGGCGCGGTGGACGTCGGCGGTTACCGGGAGGATCTCCCATGACAAGATGGTGCGTCAGTGTCTGCCTTCTGCTGTGCTTGACGTCGGCTGCGGCGTCGGCCTCGGCGTCGGCCGTCTACGCCGACAACGTCGTGATGGTGCTTGACTGCTCTGGTTCCATGCAGGAGGTCATGCGGGGGACGCGGGTACACAAGATCGAGGCCGCGAAAGCGGCGCTCAAGGAGGTCATGGCGACCATTCCGCCGTCGACGCAGGTCGGCCTGCTGGTCTTCAGCGGCCGGACGCCGGGGTGGGTGTTTCCGCTGGGGCCGCGCCGTGATCCCGTCTTTTTTCAGGCGGTGGCGGCGCTGGCGGCGGGCGGGGGCACCCCGCTCGGCGAGTACATGAAGCTGGGCGCCGACCGTCTGCTCGAGGCGCGCCAGGCGCAGTACGGCTATGGCTCGTACCGCCTGCTGTTGGTGACTGACGGCCAGGCCACGGACGGCAACTTGACCACGGACTATGCGCCCCAGATCCTGGCCCGCGGTATCGCGGTCGACGTCATCGGAGTGGACATGGCCGAGGATCACCTCCTGGCCAGAAGGGTCAACTCGTACCGGCGCGCCAACGACCCACAGGCCCTCAGTCGGGCGATTCAGGAGGTCTTCGCGGAAGTCGGTAAGGGCAGCGCGGGGGGAGGCGAGGAGGAGGCCTTCGCGGAGTTGGCGGGCTTGCCGGCGGAGACCGCGATGGCCATGGTGACGGCGTTGGCTGCCCCCGGCAACGAGCCGATCGGCAGCCCGGTCGGGGGTTCGCCGGCGGCGGCGGTCCCCGCCGCCGTGGCGCCCGTCAACTCGCCGGCTCCAGCGTCGGCTCCAGCGCCCGCGCCGGCGGCCTCGGGACACCCGCCGTGGGTGCCGCTCATGGTACTGGCTTTCATCGCGATGATCATTCTCAAGGCCGTTCGCGGTCGCCCCCCCGCCCGCCGCCACCGTTGAAGCATCGAGGCCCATGGCACGAACCGCGAAAAGCATAGTCCTGGCTCTCCTCGTGTGGATCGTCATCCTCACGGGCATCGCCGCCGTCGTCCGCAGCATGGTCCTGCCCGCGTACCGCGAGCGGCAGCGCCTGGGACGGCAGGGTCAGCCAGGGCGTTCTGGCGAGGTGGCGGTCAAGGTGCGGCTGGCGGCAGACAGCTTCTCCGGCTACTGCCTGCTGCGCTCGGCCGAACTGTCCAACCGCCTGGCCCGCCAGGGGATCGCGCTGACGGTGGTGGATGACGCCGCGGACTACATGGCGCGTCTGCGCGCCTTGCAGGTCGGCGAGGTCGAGATGGCGGTGTTTCCGGTCAACTCGCTGATCCAGTGCGGCGCTCGGCTGGGCGCCTTTCCTGGCAGCGTGGTCTATGTGCTCGACGAGACCGTGGGCGCTGACGCGCTGGTCGCCTGGAAGGGCAGCGTTGGCAGTATCGGCGCCCTGAACTCGCCGGAGGCCCGTTTCGTGCTGACCGCGGACTCGCCCTCGGAGTTCCTGGCACGGGTGGTGATCGCCAGCTTCAACCTGCCGGCCCTATCCCGTGATCAGTGGCTGCTGCCGGCCCGCGGTTCCGCGGAGGTCTACCGGCGTTTCCGCAGCGAACCCCGGCAACGGCTTCAGGTCTACGCCATGTGGGAGCCCGATGTCTCCAGGGCCCTGGCGGACCCGGAGGCTCACGTCCTGCTGGACACCTCGAAGCTCAAGGGCTACGTCGTTGACGTCTTGACCGTGCGCCGCCAATTCCTGACCGAGAACTACGCGCTGGCCCGGACCGTGGTGGAGGAATACGCCCGGACGGCCTATGCTGACCGCGAGCGCATGGCCGAGGCGGTGGCCCGGGATCTCAAGGCCAGCGGGGCAAGCGCCAGCAGCGCCGAGGCCGCCTCCATCGCTCGCGGCATCCGCTGGAAGAACACGCTGGAGAACTACGCCCATTTCGGCCTGGTGGCAGGCAGTGGCCTGGATGACCTGGGCGCCATGGTGCGCAAGGTGACCGACGTCCTGGTGCGGACCGAAGCGCTGCCGCGCGACCCGCTCGCCGGCTCGACCGAGCGCCTCTACGACGACCGCATCGTCCGTGACCTGAAGAAGGCCGGCTTCCACCCGGGGCGAGAGGTCAACGTGCTTGACGGGGCGCCTGCCGATCCCAGCGAGGAGCAGGTGCGGGGCGCCGCCGCGGCAGCGCTGCTTACCGAGGCGCAGTGGGCGGCGTTGGTGACGGTGGGCGAGATGCGGGTCGATCCGATTCTCTTCGGTCGGGGAAACGCCGCCATCGGGGTACAGGGCGAGCAGGCTCTGGCGGTCCTGGCGGAAACCCTGGCCTCCTGGCCGCTGTACTACCTCAGCATCACCGGGCGGGTACGGCCTGGTGCGGATCAGGCCGCGGGGTTGAGTCTGGCCCAGGCCCGCGCCGAGGCGGTTGCTGCGAGTCTCACGGCCAAGGGCCTGGCCCCGCAACGGGCCAGGATCGCCGCTGAGATTGCGCCGAATGATATGCCGGAGGCGCAGTCGGTCGTCTTCGTGGTCAGGCAGGCGCCCTATTGAGGTCGTGGCGACGGCAAGGATAAAGCTGGTGACGCAACCTACGGAGATCAGGGCCTTGAGACGCCGTGACGTCATCAGGCAACTGCTGCTTGGCCCCGTGGACGGGATCACGCTGGCGCCATTTCTGGCCGGCATGACTCTGACGATCGGCGCCTGGGCACGGCATCCCGAACCCGGGCTCTACATGGCGTCCGGCGTGATCCTGATGCTGCTGTCGGCGGGTATCTACCTCAACCGCTTGATCCTCGGCTGGAACGACCGTCAGGAGCGTATCCTCACGGCCTGGCGCGTCACGGTGGAGAAGGCGCGGGATCAGGAGTTGGACGCGCTGTACCGGGAACTGCAGCAGGATGGCGACCCGCGCACGGAGACTCTCTTGAAGGATCTGCGTACCCTGACCAAGGCGATCATGAGCGCGCAGTCTGGGTCCCCCGCCTCGGCCGCGCTTGACATCGTCTCTGACGTGGACGCCTTGTTTCAGCGCAGTGTGGACTATCTTAAGGAGTCGCTCGACTTGTGGCGCACCGCCGAGCAGGTCAACCGCGAGCCGATCCGAGCCCAGTTGCGCAGCCAACGGGAGGTGCTGATCGCGGAAGTGGAGAAGAGCCTGGAGAATCTGGGCGACGTACTGGGCGGACTGAAGCGCGTCGCGGTGAGTTCAGGGAGCAATCCACAGCTCGCCGATCTGCGTGACGAGCTCAAGGCCAGGCTGCGGATTGCGGAAGAAGTCGAGCAACGGATGAGTGCCATGCGCGACCGCCGGGTGGCGGCGCCGGACGAAGCCGTCTATCTGAAGCACGCGGACCCCTGACCGAGGAGGACACAGACCATGTTCAAGGCCATCGGACGGTTCTTCACGACCCTCGGTTACCTGCTGACCGGGCGCCTCGATGCGAAGACGAAAGGGCTCAACGAGGACCCCAACGTGGTGCGGGCCCGCTACGATCAACTCATCACCCAGAAGCGGCAGTCCATCTTGCAGGTGCGCAACGCCGTGGCCGGCGTGATCCGCAACGCCGAGCGCAAGCGCGGTGAGCTTCAGGCCACCAAAGAGGACATCGCCAAGAAGGATCGCCTCATGAGCGGCGCCAAGGCCATGGCGGCCAAGCTGGCCAAGGGCAGAAGCCGCGAGGAGGCTCAGCAAGACATGGAGTTCGTGAAGTGCATGAAGGCCTTTCAGGACTTCAAGAGCTCCCTCGAAATCCTCGAACAGCGTCGGGAGGGACTGGAACTCGACATCGAACAGACCGAGAAGGATGCCAAGGGTTACGAAGTCCAACTGCAGGGGTTGCACCGCGACTTGCAGGAGCTGATTGACGAACGCGAGCGCAGCGTGGCGGATGTCGCGATGGCGCGGGAAACGCGCGCCGCCAGCGAAGCTCTGGCCGGCATCGCCAACGACGGTACCGCCGATGACCTGCGGCGTCTGCGCGAGACCGTGGCGCAGGCTAAAGCCGAGGCGCAGGTCACCTCCCGGTTGGCGGGCACCGATAGCGCCCGGCAGGAAGCGGAATTTCTGGAGTTGGCCGGCGGGGTTGAGGCCGAAAGCGAGTTCCTGGACGGTATCTTCGGGGCCGAGAAGGCGGAGACGGCCGCCCCGGACGCGGTGAAGGCGGCCCCGGAAACCGTAGTAAAGGAGAAGCAGCGCCTGCCCGAGTGAGTGCGGCCAGGCAGGCCCCGAGGTCGAGAGAGTGGGATAGGTCGGCAGTGCGTTCGTCACCCCAGCGTGGGTAGACCAGGAGATCCTCAGATGCTCAGAAAATGGCTGGTTCTCGGTGCCGTGGCTGGGGCGCTGGGTGGCGTCGGCGGCCGGGCGGCGGACGTCCCTTCGTTCTCGCTGGCGGTCAGCGAGTATCCGTCCTGGAGCGGTACCTTCCTCACCGCGTGCGATCTGGGCTTGATCGACGGCGCCGAGGGCAAGCTCGGACCGCTCGAGCGGAAGTGGCAGATTGACCTGGTGATCAAGGACACCGACTACGACTCGTGCATCACCCTGTTTGTCAACGGCAATGTGGATGCCGCCTGCCTCACGAATATCGACAGTCTGGCGCCCAGTGTCTCCCGCCACGCCGTAGTCATACTGCCCACCTCCACCAGCGCGGGGGCGGACGCCTGCCTGACCCAAGCCGCCATCACAGACGTCAAGCAGCTCAAGGGGGTGACGGTGCGCGGGCTGGCCGCCAGTGTCTCACAGTATGCCTTCGATAAAGGGCTTCAGGCCCTCGGCGAGAACCCGAAAGATTACAAGTTCGAGAACCTGGACCCGGTCCAGGTCGGGGTGGCCTTGCAGAGCGGCAAGATCGAGGCTGGCATTACCTGGAACCCGGTCGTGCTCGAGACCCTCAAGGCCAACCCTACCCTGCGCCGACTCTTCGACTCGTCCCTGATCAAGGGGCACATCATCGACATGGTGACCGCGTCCCGGCAGTCGCTCGAGCGGGAGGGCGGCAAGCGCTGGGCCTGTGCTCTGGTGGACGTCTACTACACCCTCTGCGGGCTGATGGACAACGACAAGACCCGCGATAAGACCCTCACGGCCATGGGCACACGCTTCGCCAAGCTCGGCCTGGAGGATATGCGGGTCATCGTGCGGGAGACTCAGTTCTACTCGACGCCGACCAAGGGCCTGGCACTTTTCGGGGGCCAGGAATTGCGGAAGGTGATGACCGATCAGGTGCTTCCATGGGCCCTTGACCGGGGCCTGGTCGAGAAAGCGAAACTGCCCACGGTGGCCTATGGCAACGACCCCAAGGCCAACCTCTGTTTCGATCCGCAGTACATCCAAGCAGTGGCTGACGGCAAGAAATGATTGGCAAGCCCATATCCAAGCAGACGTCGCTGCTGTGTGCCGCGCTCTGCGTGGCGGTGCTGGTGGCGGCCTACTCGGCTCTGGCTACCTCGCAGCATCGGAAGAACCCGGACGACCGCACCATCCCGACCTGGCGACAGTTGTGGAGCGGCCTGGTCTTTCTCTGCGAGCAGCCCACCCAGCAGGCCGACGACGATGCCGGTGACCTGCTCGCCGCCGCCTTGCAGGGCGCGGGCATCAACGAGTCACCCGAACGGCGGCAGAAGGGCTGGCTTGAAGGGCGTATCCTCTGGGAAGCCTCAAAGGCCAGCCTCGGGCGCCTGTGCGGCGGGCTGTCCCTGGGCCTGGCCGGCGGCATCGTCATGGGAATCCTGATGGGGTGCTTTCACAAGGTCGACGCCGCGCTCTCGCCGGTGCTGTATTTCGCCTCGCGGATCATCGCCACGGCCGCCATGCCGATCTTCTTCAAACTGGCCGGCATCGAGTTGCAGATGTACATCGCCATGATCGCCTTCGGGTCCATGCCCATCGTCACCCTGACCGTATCGCAGTACGTGCGTGAGTTTCCCGAGGAGTTGCGCTTCAAGGCCTACACCCTGGGCGCCAGCCATAGCGAAGTGATCACCACGGCGATCTTCCCCTGCGTCCTGCCGAGAATCCTTGATCTGGCCATCCTGACGATCGGCCCGGCGCTGGTCTACCTCATCGCCGCGGAACAGATTGTCGCGGGGGAAGGCTTTGGCTACCGCATCAGAGTGCTGACCAAGGCCACCCGTTTCGAGGTTGTTTATCCCTTGATCATCATTCTGACGGTCTACGCCGGCATGATGACCTGGGGGCTCAGGAAGCTGCGACGGAAGCTCTGCCCATGGTACGAGGCGATGAAGAGGTGACGCCGTGGCCGATCCTATCCTCCAGATCTGCGGCGTGTCACATGCGTTTGGCCGCAGCCGGATCCTCTATAACCTCAACCTCGAGATTCAGCGCGGGCATTTCATCGGCCTGGTGGGTCCCAGCGGCTGCGGCAAGTCGACGCTGTTGCGGGCGATCGTCGGAACCCATCCACCCCAGTGCGGGCGCATTCTGATCCACGGGGACGGCGGCCCCCGGATAGTGAACGCTCCGGGACGCGACCGCGGAATCGTCTACCAGCGTTACTCCCTGTTTCCCCACCTCACCGCCCAGGAGAATGTGGCCTACGGCCTGATGGTGGATCAGACCAGCACGTCCTGCCGCTGGTTCAGGCGGGCGCACTGGCGGGCTTTGCGTCGCACTCACCTTGACGAGGCCGCGGCATTCTTGCAGCGCCTGAAACTCGGCGAGGCTCTGCATCGCTACCCGCCGGAAATGTCGGGGGGGATGTGCCAGCGCGTCGCCATCGCGCAAGCGCTGATTATGAAGCCCGCCGTCCTGCTCCTGGATGAGCCCTTCGGCGCCCTTGACGAGGCGACGCGAGAGGAACTGCAGCGGGTCTTGCTGACCCTCCGCGCCGAGAACCAGGCGGCCTGCCGTCGCCACGAACTCCCGCCCCATACGGTGGTGCTGGTCACCCACGAGATCAACGAGGCCATCTTCGTCAGCGACCGTGTCGTCGGTCTTTCGCAGTACTGGGACTGGAAAGGGGCAGGGGAGAGCGAGTGCCCCGGCGCCACCTTCGTCTACGACCAGCCCGCCCCCGTCTTCGCCCCCGACGATCCCCGCGATTTCCTCTCCTTCCGCGACCAGAAAGAGGAGATCCTCCGGGTGGTGTTTGAGCCGGCGCACAGCCAGGCCCACCGCGAATATTTCAGCCTGGCGGCCCAAGCGTCAGGAAAGAGCCCCGCATGAATACTGCTGCCCCTGATTTCCTCTTCGAGGCGGGACGGATCGTCAACTCGGGACAGGCCCGCACCCTCATCCTCAGTGGGAACATCGCCGACCTCTTCCGTTGCGGCGAAGGGCAGGACGAGGACTATCTGCCGCTGGTGGACCTGCTGGCCCGGCAGTGGGCTCTGCCCAGCGCGCTGCTGGTCATCTACGAACTGAACGGCCCGGTCCGTTTCCTGAGTTCTGCCGACGCCCAGAAGATGAAGGACGCCTGGGGAGCGCTCCACGACGAAGATAACCAGCGCGCGATCGACCTGGCGCTGGCCCGTACCCGCAGACGCATCGCCGAATTGCAGCAGGAGCCCAGGAACGGCTTCGATGAGTGCCTGGCCAAGGCGAAGGGGAACCCGACCTACGCCCTGGAGCTACTGCGCCAGATGTGCCTCTGTTCGCGCCTCAATCGCGACGGCGTTCCCCTGTTGTGGGAGGACTTGATCATCATCGTCGAGGGCGCTGACTTCCTCATCCCCGAGGGAGATATCGGGCGGCTGTCGGACGTGGACCGGCAGCGTGTAGCCATCTGCCGGGACTGGTTCTCCGACCCCGGTTTTGTCAATGGCAAGGACACCGTGGTGCTCCTTTCCGAGTCCCGCAGCCTGCTGAACAGCAAGGTGGCCCGCCTGCCGCAGCTCCTTGAAGTCGAGGTCCCCTCGCCGAGCGAGGACGACCGCGCGGGCTTCATCCGCTGGTTCAGCCGGAGCTTGCCCGCTGGCCGCACGCTGAAGCTGTGGGGATCGCAGGAGAACCTCGCCGCGGTGACCGCCGGGCTTTCCTTCCATGCGTTGCTCCAACTGCTGCGCCTGGCGGCTCACGCCGATCTCACGCTGAAGCCCGAGACCGTCATCGCCAAGGTCGAGAGTTTCATCCAGGACCAGTTAGGGGAGGATGTGGTCGAGTTCAAGCGGCCCGAGCACACCCTGAAGGACGTGGTCGGCTTCGGGAGACTGAAGGCGTTTCTGAAGGAGGAATTTGTGCCCCGCGTTCGCGCTACGGGCAAGAGCGCCCTGCCGGGGGCCGTGGTCGGGGGGCCTATCGGCGCCGGGAAGAGCTTCCTCCTTGAGGCCGTGGCGGGCGAACTTGGCATCGTGGTACTGGTGCTGAAGAATATCCGCAGCAAGTGGTTCGGCGAGACCGACGTGATCTTCGAGCGCCTGCGCCGCATCATCCGTGCTCTGGACAAGTCGCTGGTGTTTGTGGACGAGGCGGACACCCAGTTTGGCGGTCTCGGCGAGGGAACCCACGATACGGAACGACGCCTCACGGGCAAGGTGCAGGCCATGATGTCCGACCCCGCGCTGAGGGGGAAGACCTCCTGGCTGCTCATCACCGCGCGCATCCACCTGCTTTCGCCGGACATCCGGCGCCCCGGCCGGGCCGGCAGTCTGGTCATCCCCGTTCTCGACCCTGAAGGCGACGACCTCGACGATTTTATCGCCTGGATGATCAAACCCGTCTTCCAGAAAAGCGCGGCGTGGCCAGACCTCAGGAGCGCCGCCCAGGCTCTGCGCGACCAGACCCGCGGCTACTATGCCGCCGCCTTTGCCGAGGTGCGCTCCGACTTGATCGCGGCGGCGGAACTGCGCCAGCAACCGGGACTGACGCTCGAAGCTATTCGCGACGTTCTGGCTGACCACCTGCTCCCCGCGGTTGAGTCCACCCGCCGCTATCAGGCCCTCCAAGCCCTGGTCAATTGCACCCGGCGTTCCCTCCTGCCCGCCCTGCCTGCCGGCCAGGATTTTGATGGCCGCAGGGCTGACTGGGCCCGGGAACTGCGCCTCCTCGAGGCTCAGGGCGTGGGCTGACTTCCAGTCCGACGGGTCGGACGGCTCAGCGCGCCGATCGCCATGCGTATCTGCCCTCTTGCCCCCGCGTTGGACAGCGAGCCGCCTGCGCCCTAGGTTACCGGCGTGTACGGGCGGCGGCGTTGCCACTGGGGGGTCCGGTCGTGCTCTTCTCGTTCCACTGTCCAGCCTGCAAGAGCAAGCTTGAAGCCGATGCCTCGTTGAGTGGCAGCCAGGCCGACTGTCCGCACTGCGCTGCGCCGGTGGCCATTCCCGAAGGCCGCGTCGCTGCTGGGACCACGCTGGCCGGGTTCCGCCTCGACCGCCGGTTGGGCAAGGGTGGCATGGGCGAGGTCTACCTGGCCCAGCAGCTCTCCGTGAGGCGGCAGGTCGCGGTCAAGATTCTGCCGCCGGGCTTCGCCGAGAACCCGGAGGCCATTCAGCGCTTCATGCACGAAGGCCGCCTGGCGGCAAAGTTGGACCATTTCAACATCGTGACCGTCTTCGAGGCCGGCGAGGACAACGGCCACTTTTACCTCGCCATGGCCTACATCGAGGGCGAGTCTCTGGACCAGCGTCTGAAGCGGGACAAGGTCCTGCCTGAAGCCGAGGCCCTTGGCATCATCCGCACGATGGCCGACGCCCTGGCCTATGCCTGGGACGAGTTCCAGCTCCTGCACCGCGATCTCAAGCCGGCCAATATCATGGTCGACCGTCGCGGTCGCGTCTTTCTCATGGACCTGGGCCTGGCCAAGAGCCTCGGCGAAGAGAACGGCATGACCCTCTCGGGCGCCGTCATCGGGACGCCGCAGTACATGAGTCCGGAGCAGGCTCAGGGTCTCTCCGACCTCGGGGTGCCGACGGACGTCTACGCGCTCGGGGCCACTCTGTACCATCTCGTCACCGGCACGCCGCCGTTCAGCGGTGACAGCGCCCTGGGTATGCTCAATCAGCACGTGCATGCGCCCTTGCCGCCGCCGCGCTCACGCAATCCGCAGGTGAGCGAAGCCTGCAGTCAGTTGATCGAGACGATGATGGCCAAGCAGCCCGCTGCGCGCTACGGCGACTGGCACGCTCTCGTTGCCGATATCGACCGGGTGCGGCAGGGTGCGGTACCCGCCGTTGCCCCGTCGGTAGTGCCGTCTTCGGGCGGTCCTATTTCAGCCCAGGCGCCCGGGGTTGCCGCCGCACCCCCAGACGTCAGCCAGGCCGACCCCCTGCGACCGCCGCAGGAAGCCTCGCTCGGCCTGCGGCGGGCCCCGCCTTCGTCGGTGACCCCTGTGGTGCCGATCGCGACCAGGCGCCCGAGCTGGTTGACTCTCGGCCTGGCGGCTGCGGTGCTCGTCGTGCTGGCCCTGATCAGCGTGCTGGTGGTCTCACGGCGGGGTCGGCCCGCCGCCTCTCCCTCTGAGGCAGCCGCAGCTGCTTTGCCAACGCCCAAGCCAGCGCCAGCCTTGGCTCCGGCGCCCACGGTTCCGCCGGTGGTCGCCTCCGCCGGTCCCGTTGCCGGCCAGCCGTGGACGGTACCGGAGGTCGGCATGGAGTTCGTCTGGATCAAGCCGATGAATCTGTGGGTGGGAAAGTACGAAATGACCAACGGGGAGTACCGGAAGAAGGAGCCGGGGCACGACTCGAAGACGTACGATGGGCTCGATCTGAACGGGGACCGGCAGCCGGTGGTCGTGGTGGGTTGGGGCGACGCCTGTGCCTATGCGGAGTGGCTGACGGAACGGGAACGGGCGGCCGGACGCCTGCCGACTGGCCTGCGCTACCGCCTGCCAACCGAGGACGAGTTCATGGTCTACGCTCAGTGCGGAGATGGACGCGAGTATCCGTGGGGCAACGAATGGCCGCCGAAGAGCGGCCAGGCCGGGAACTACTCGGGCGAGGAATCGGCGTGGAAGGGTAGGCTGGCAGGGTACCTTGATGGCCACCCCGCGACCTGCGTTGTGGAGAAGAGCTGGGCGAACCCTTGGGGCCTCTACGGCGTGGGTGGAAATGTCTGGGAGGGCTGCGCGAGCGACACGAACCCGAAGCCCACCTTCGGCGGCTGGCGTGGCGCCTGCTGGGCCGCCAGCCCTCAGGAGCTCCTGCGCTGCGCCTGCCGCTTCCCCTACGGCAATGCCTCGAGTAAGAGCCCCTTTACCGGCTTCCGCTTGGTGTTGTCCCCCGGTCCGGCCGCAACGACAGCCACCACGGCCGCTCCGCCCGTCTTGGGCCAGCCCTGGACCGTGCCTGCCCTGGGGCTGGAGTTGGTGTGGGTCGCCCCCGGCAGTTTCCAGATGGGGGCGGCGGATGCGGCAGACTGCGAGAAGCCGGTGCATACCGTGCGAATCTCGCAGGGCTTCTGGATGGGGACGTATCAGGTGACCCAGGCGGAGTACGAGGCGGTGATAGGGAAGAACCTGAGCCGCTTCAAGGGCGCGCGCAATCCGGTCGAGCAGGTGTCGTGGAACGACGCCACGGCCTTCTGCGCGAAGCTGACGGAGCGGGAGCAGAAGTCGGGGCGTCTGCCCGCAGGGCACGAGTACCGCCTGCCGACCGAGGCGGAGTGGGAGTACGCAGCGCGGGGCGGGGCCGGCTCCAAGGGCTACACCTATGCCGGCTCGAACGTCGTCGACGAGGTAGCCTGGTACTACGGCAACTCGGGCGACAGGCCACTGGACGACGCAGAGGCGGACGGCAATAAACGGGAGAGTAACGCCATCAGCAATAAGTGCCGGACGCACCCCGTGGGTCAGAAGAAGCCGAACGAACTGGGGCTGTACGACCTGTCAGGCAACGTCTGGGAATGGTGTCTGGACTGGTACGACGACACCTACTACGCGAAGAGTCCCGGAACAGACCCCGTGAATCTGCGGGCGACAACCCTGCGCGCTTGTCGCGGCGGCGGCTGGATCTATGGCGCCGGGTCCGTGCGGTTGGCCTCCCGGGAGAAGGACAAGCCGACCGACCGCTTCCATTTCACGGGCTTCCGCGCCTGCCTGGCGCCGCCGCTCCCCGCCGCGCCGTAGGCGTCTGCCGTGGGCTGAGACGCTGGTCACGACCGGCTCGGCGAAACCGCCTTGCAGCAACCCCAGGCGCTTCCCATTCCGCCCTTCGTCCGCCGCGGCGAACGAGGGGCGTTGGAGGGCGCCGCTGCGTCGGCGCCGCGGCGGCCACGCAGGGCCGCCCTCCAGGCGATCCGCCACGTCCCGGCCGGATCGGAAGGGGAACCGCGTCAACAAGTCTCGTTCCGGTAGGTCCGGCCACAGCC
>CAILKC010000875.1 GCA_903834675.1 uncultured Victivallales bacterium
CCCTTGGAGGCCGCATCGTAACCGCTGGTCGCGGTGCTGAAATCGTAGGCCGGACTGCTGATCCGGTAACCGAACGACTGGCCGTCGCGGAGCGTGGCGCCCTTGAACTGCCAGACCCGCGTGTCGTCGGTGAGCAGCACGTAGCGGCCGGGCGTGGCCAGGCTACCGTCGGCGTTGAGTGTCCCGTCTTTCCACATCTGGATAACGTCTTTGAGCAGGTGCGCCTTGCCGCTCGCATCCACGTGCACGATGACGCGGAAGCTGAACTCCTGCTTGACCGCGGTTGGCGTCTGGCCGTTGTTCTGGGCCTCATTGACCTTGTTCACGGTCACCTGGCCGACCCAGAGCCCGGAGTAGGTCCCGGCGTGCGTGGCGCTGACCAAGCCCACCCAACCCAGGCCAAGCAGCGCAAGCACGTGGGTAATCTGTCTCATGGCAGTACCTGTCTTTCCGGGAACGCAGAACTCAGAACCCCGAGCGCAAAACGCGGACGCAGCCGAGGGAGCGGACCTATTGAGCTTAGAAAGTCGGCATCTGTCAATGTGCCGCGAGATGGGCGTTGTCTCCGCGGCTTCCCCACTTCGAGGTTGGGCGTTGGACGTTCGATGTTCGGCGTTCAGCAAGGGCCAACTCCCTCAGCCATCGTTCTGCCCTCTGGTTCATCCTTCATCCGTCCGCCTCCTCCCCCTACTTCTCGGCGCTGACCGGCAGCAGATAGCGCAGGCCGTGGTCATCCGTGATCTCGAGCACCGACTCAACCGTAGCGGCGGTGAACTCAACCCGCAGGACCGCGAGGAGAAGCGTCGTTTCGTCGGTGCTCGTCCCGGCGGCGCCCAGCGTGATCGGGGTCAGGGTGCTCAGGTACGGCCACTCGTACTCAAAGGTGGTGTCATTCATCTTCCGGTAGGCCAGCACCACGGGATCTGCCGCCGCGAGCAGTTTTGGGGTGACCGTGCGCGCCACGCTGGAGAGATTCTGCAGGCGCAGGGTCAACTGCTGAACGCCACGGCCATAGGTCAGCCCGTCGGCCTCGCCCAGGTCGATCTGGAGCGGACCGGGGTAGGTCGAGGCACCCTCGCACTTGATCCAGTAGGCGGTGCCCGCCTGGATCGTCGCCGTGGCGGGGGTCGCCACCCTCTCCCAGCTGCCGGTCGTTCCGAGCCGGTAGACATCCTGGCCCGCCTGGGCCGCGGAAGGCGCAAAGAAGGCCAGAAACGTCGGCGGCGCGTCCGGGCGCACACTCAGGCCGAGCAGCGACAACGAGTCCGTCTGCCAGGGCGGGGCGTGCAACGAGGGTCGGCCGCTGACGGACAGGGTGACGTTACCCGTGCCGCCGAGGTGGACCAGATAGGCGCGGTTGACCTGGATGGAGCTGAGGTTGGACAGGAACCGTTCCTCGCCCGCGAAAAAGTAACCCCGCCAGCCCGGCTGGTTCCACAGCCCTTCGCCGGCGTCCTGCAGAAACTCGATCGGGGCGTCCTGGCGAAAATAGGACCAGACGCTCTTGACGGCGGCCAGGACCGCCGGGGCGCCAAACACCGTCGGCACCTCGGCCGAGTCGGGCTGGACCTGCACGAAGATGGCGTTCCAGCCCGGCTGCAGGGTGAAGGTCTGGGTGTAGTGAGGTGCGCCCCAGGCGGGAACCCCGACCAGGGCGAGACAGGCGCTGATGAATCCTGCCCGTACGGCAAGACGTCCCAACCAACTCCCAAGCGAGCTCATGCCGTCGTTCCTCCGGCAAGCAGGGGATACCCCTGCAAAAACCCATCGCAGGTGCCGTGTGTGAGCGCTACTCCTCCGCGAGGGCCGTACAGTGCTTAGGCATGACGTTTTTGTCAAGATACCATTAGGGTAAGAAGGAGCTGCCTTGGTGACGATTTGCGCCCGGCTCTGAGGGCGCGCTTTGGAGGGCGAACCTCCCCAGGCGCGCAGGCGCCTGTGAGCCGTTCCCCGTCCCCCGTCGCGGCGGCCACGCCGATTCGACTGGCTCACGGTCTGCGACAGGGCCGCCCTCCAGGCGATCCGGCGCGTCCCGGCCGGATCGGAATGGGCAGCGCGGGCTCCAGGGCGGCTGGGTCTTGCGGACGGCGGCTACCGCGAACCGGCTGGGGATACCGCGAACCTGCCCGGAACGGGCTTGGCAGCGCGGGCTCCAGGGCGGCTGGGTCTTGCGGACGGCGGCTACCGCGA
>CAILKC010000876.1 GCA_903834675.1 uncultured Victivallales bacterium
GCAGCCCGCAGGGCGGTTTCTCTTTCCGGGTGATAGGCGCACTGGAGCCGGCGGTCCGCCTCGGCCCTGCCGGGGCTTCTGCCGTCTCGGGGGTCTTGCAGACGGCGGGTACCGCGAACCCGCCCGGAACGGGCTGGGCATCGCGGGCTCCAGGGAGGCACGCGGGACCATGGCAGACGCCTGCCAGGATCTGGCCAAACAAGACAAAACAAGACATTGGACCGTGATGGCCTCGCCAATGTCACCCTTGAAACATGACAATGTTTGACAAATTGGAACATAGGTCGTATGTTGGTGTCATTTACAGCAAAGCACCGATAGAAGGTTGACTGACGGCCGCGTTGAGGGTGGTTTTCTGGACGTCAGTCGCTGGGTTGCGGGGGTTCGGAGAAGCGGCAGCGGGTCCTCTGCGCCGCCCGGATCTCGGCTAGGAGACGACACCGATGAGTGAACTAAGACCCCGCCACGAGAGCCCGTCGCCGCTTGAGGTAGATGAGACGGAAGAGGCCTTCGCGGGCTTCCTTGGGGCTCTGGGGCTTCTGCCTCCCGAAACGCTGCGCAACCCCGACTCCTGGCTGGCTCTGAGCAACACGGACTCGCTGCAGTCTGGGGTGGGCAACCTGGCCAGGGTGCCGCTGCTGACCGAGCGTTGGAACTGAACGCCGGTTCCGCGGCCTGCTGGGCTTGACACGTTAGCGCCGTCGCCTTAGGATCATGGGTGTGCGCAGAGTTTAGACGGGTGCAGGCGGGGCCGAAAGGCGGGAGGGGGGAAAGGCATGAGAGTTCAGGCAGCAGCGGCGGCGCGGTCAGCCAAGAGAGAGGACGCTGGGCAACGGGGCGAGGCTCTGCTGTTCGAGGTGGCCTGGGAGGTCTGTCAGCAGCTTGGCGGCATCTACACGGTCATCCGCTCGAAGGCGCCCGCCATGGTCAAGCGTTGGGGCGAGCGTTATGTGGTAGTCGGGCCGTACGACCCGACGGTGAGTCCTGGCGAGTTCGAGGAGAGCCCGGCCACCGGCGTTCTGGCCGAGGTGCTGGAGGCGTTGCGGGGCGACGGCATTGACGCGCGCTTTGGCACCTGGCTGATTCCGGGCAAGCCGCAGACGGTCCTGCTGAGCCCGGACAGTGCCGCGGAACGGTTGGCGGAGATCAAGTACCGCATCTGGGAACACCACCAGATCGGCCTGCCAGGTGACGACGCGCTGATCAACCGTGTGGTCGCGTTTGGCGACGCCGTACACCGCTTCTTTCGGGAGCTCTGCGCCCGCCAGACGCCGCGGCTGCCCATCGTGGCCCATTTTCATGAGTGGATGGCCGCCACGGCGCTGCCGGAGATCCGCCACGACAACCTGCCCGTCGCCACGGTGTTCACCACCCACGCCACCTCGCTGGGCCGCTATGAGGCCATGACCGACCCGTGGTTCTACGACCATCTCTCCACGGTGCAGTGGGAGGTCGACGCCCGGCGTTTCAACAT
This sequence comes from uncultured Victivallales bacterium, assembly GCA_903834675.1. The sequence continues at coordinate 1,475 of CAILKC010000876.1, forward strand.
CGAGCCGCAGGCGCGTCTCGAACGCGCCGCCGCCCTGGGGGCGCATCTGCTGACGACGGTCAGCGACATCACCGCCGTCGAGTGCGAGTATCTGCTCGGACGTCGGCCGGAGCGGGTGCTGCCGAACGGCTTGAATATCGAGCGCTTCGTGGCCATGCACGAGTTCCAGAATCTGCACCGCGAGTACAAGGCCCGCATCAACCGCTTTGTCATGGCGCACTTCTTCCCCTCCTACTCCTTCGATCTCGACCGCACCTTGTACTTCTTCAGCTCCGGGCGCTACGAGTACCGCAATAAGGGCTTTGACTTGACCATCGAGGCCCTGGCCCGGCTGAATGCGCGGATGAAGCGCGACCGGGTGGACAAGACCGTCGTCTTCTTTCTGATCACGCGAGCGCCCTGCCGGTCGATCAACGCCGAGGTCCTGCGTTGCCGCGCCCTGCTTCAGGACATGCACGACACCTGCGACAACATCAAGAACCAGATTGGCGAGGCGGTATTTCAGGCCGCCGCGACGGCCCAGATGCCGCGGATCGAGGACTTGGTGACCGAAGAGGCCCGCCTGCGCTTACGGCGCATGATTCATACCTGGAAGGTCAGTCGCCTGCCGTTCATCGTCACGCATGATCTGCTTGACGACGTTCACGACGAGGTGCTCAACCAGTTGCGGCGCTGCCAGTTGTTCAACCGTCCGGAGGATCCCGTGAAGGTGGTGTACCACCCCGATTTCGTCAGTTCGAGCAACCCGCTGTTTGGCATAGACTACGATCAGTTTGTGCGGGGCTGCCACCTCGGCATCTTCCCCAGCGCCTACGAGCCCTGGGGCTATACGCCGCTGGAATGCGTGGCGCGCGGCATCCCGGCGGTGACCAGCGATCTGAGCGGCTTCGGTTCGTATCTCGTACGGCACCTCCCGGACTATCAGCGCCGGGGCTTGTTCGTGGTGCATCGCCGAGGCAACGGCTACGAGGCCTCGGCCGACGAACTGGCCAACTGGTTGCTGGACTTCACGCGCCTGGAGCGCCGCGACCGCATCAGCATGCGCAATGCCGTAGAGAGCTCGGCGGACCACTTCGACTGGAGCAACCTCGGCCAGCACTATGC
>CAILKC010000877.1 GCA_903834675.1 uncultured Victivallales bacterium
CAGGGTATCCTGCCAGGACCGAATATATAGGTATCTATATAATACGCAAGCAAAATCCTCCTTAAGCCCCGTCCATCCGACATTCCTGTCATGCACCCGCGACGAACTGTGCATTGGTCCGATGGCGGTAGCGTAGCTATACTAACAAGAAGGGTGCCTACCAAGGGTGCCCACCAAGTATGGCCGATAAGCTCACTCGCACAGAGGACGCTGCTGAACTGCGCCCGCAGGCCGAAGAGATGGCGCGGGCGGACGCCGCATCACCCGTGGTCGCGATGTCGCCCGAGGATATGCGGCGGGCGCTCCACGAGCTGCGGGTGCATCAGATCGAGCTGGAGATGCAGAACGAGGAACTGCGCCGGACGCAGGGGGAACTGAAGGCCTCGCAGGCGCAGTACTCCGAGTTGTACGACCAGGCCCCGGTGGGTTACCTCACCATCGACGAGCAGGGGTTGGTCCTGAAAGCCAATCTGGCGGCCGCCATGCTGCTGGGCGTAACGGGCAGCGCACTTGTGAAGCGGCCGTTCATGTGGTTCATCCTCAAGGAGGACCAGGACCTTTACTACCTGTACCGCAAACAGCTTCCTGAGACCGGGTCGCAGCACTTTTGCGAACTGCGGATGCTGAAGAGTGACCGCACGCAGTTCTGGGCGCATCTGGAGGCGACCGCCGCGCCGGATGCCGAGGGTGTGCTGGTATGCTATGTCACGCTGAATGACATCACCGAGCGCAATCTGACGGAGGAGAAATTACGAGCCAGCGAGAACCGGCTCCGCGAGACCAACGTATTGCAGGGACTCTTGCTGCCCCCGAATTCCCTTGAGCAAAAGCTCAAGCTAGTCACCGAAAGCGTGGTGCATGTCACGGGCGCTGACTTCGCAAGAATCTGGGTGATGAACCCCGGTGACCGTTGCGCCACCGGATGCGTTCACGCGCAGGTGACAGAGGGGCCGCACGTCTGCCGGTTCCGGGAACAGTGCCTGCATCTGCTGGCCAGTTCCGGCCGCTACACCCACACCAATGGGGATCACGGCCGGGTGCCCTTTGGTTGCTACAAGATTGGCAAGATCGCGTCCGGCGAGGAACCCAAGTTCCTCACCCAAGCAGTGACCGCCGACCCGCGCGTCCACAATCATGCGTGGGCCAAAGAACTAGGCCTCGTGTCCTTTGCCGGTTATCGCCTGGTGGATGCCGAGGGCACCCCGCTCGGGGTGCTGGCGCTTTTCAGCAAGCAGGCGATCTTGCCGGAGGAAGAGTCGTTCTTGGAGGGGATCGCGGATGTCACCTCCCATTTGCTGCACTCGGCGCGGTTCGAGGCGGCGCTGCGCGAGAGTGAGGAGAGATTCCGGTGTCTGTTCGATTCCTCGAAGGATGCCTTCATGACGCTGATGCCCCCGGATTGGCGGTTCACGTCGAGCAATCCCTCCGCCGTCGCCACGTTTCGAGCCAGGGATGAGGCTGAATTCACGTCGAAAGCCCCGTGGGAACTGTCGCCGGAACGCCAGTCGGACGGACGCCTTTCCGCCGAGAAGGCCACCGCGATGATTGAGCAAGCGCTGCGGGAGGGGTACCATTACTTCGAGTGGACCCACAAGCGTCTGGACGGGGAAGAGTTCTCGGCCACCGTGCTCTTGACTCGGCTGGAGTTGCAGGGCCGCATATCGCTGAACGCCTGTGTGCGCGACATCACCGAGCACAAGCAGGCAGAAGCGGCCCTGCGGGAAAGCGAAAGCAGATACCGCACGCTCGTGGAGAGCATTCCGCAGAAGATCTTTCTCAAGGGCCGGGACTTCCGCTGGCTGTCCGCCAACGAGAACTTCGCCCGCGATCTTGGACTCCGCCCCGAGGAGCTGGTGGGCAAGGGGGACTATGATTTCTTCCCCAAGCACCTGGCCGACCTGGACCGCGCCGACGATCAGCGCATCATGCAGACCGGCCAGACCGAGGAGTTGGAAGAGAAGTACCTCCTTGCGGGCCGTGAGCGCTGGGTCCACACGGTCAAGGCTCCCGTTCGGGACGAGCGCGGCGAAGTCTCTGGCGTGTTCGGTATCTTCTGGGACATCACCGAGCGCAAGCGGGCAGAGGCCGACAATGCTAGGCTCGAAACTCGGCTTCTTCAAGCACAGAAACTGGAGTCGGTGGGGCGCCTCGCGGGGGGGGTCGCGCACACTTTCAACAATAAGCTCATGGGCATCATGAGCTACGTCGAGTTGTGCCGCGACGAACTGCCTCCAGAGCACTCCGTCCGCAGCTACCTCGACGAGATCGCCAAAGAAGCCCAACACTCAGCGGACATCGCCCGCCAACTCCTC
>CAILKC010000878.1 GCA_903834675.1 uncultured Victivallales bacterium
CGAGGGTGTCGTACACATGGGCGGTGCGGCCAAGCCCCAGCGACCACGCGGCGGTTCTCTCTGTCGGCCGGAGATAGCCGACGTAGAGGTTCTGCCCCTCGCGCTGGCGGTAGATTTGGAAGCGGACTGGACTCGGCGTCACGGCGATCTCCGGCTTGAGCCCGGCCCAGGTTGCCAGGCGTGCTACGAGCTCGCGGTAGAAGTTGCCGCCGACCTCTTGGCGGAGTCCGCTGTACTTGGAGACTTCCAGGTTCAGGTAGCAGGTCCGGCCGGTGCCGATCTTGCCGAGGATAGCGAACGGGACGCCCTCGATGGTGCCCAGGGCCTGGCCGCCGGCCAGGCGGATGTTGCCCTCGGGTAAGGCCGTGGTAATGGTCAGCGCCGCGAGGTCAATACCGAGCTCGGGGTTGGCGGTGAAGGTGACCGTCCCGGACGGGCCTGGCTGGTTGAAGCCCGAGTGCTGAATCCCGAAGAGCGGGTCGAGCGTGGCCGGCTCGACCAGGCGGCAGTGCCCGTCGAGAATACCACTGTGCAGGTCGGCGACGACCGTGCCACCGGCTTTGACGAACTGCTCGATCTGGAGCGCCTGCGTGGCGCTGACCGCGGTCGTCATCGGCAGGATGAGCAGCTTGTAGCGCTGCGGCACGATCTCGCCGCTGTCCAGTTGCGTGGTGGTGACGAAGCGGGGCCGGTAGCCGAGGTCGTGGAGCGCGTCGAACCAGGCCTGGTGCGAGTGCCACCATTCGCGGTTGAGGAGGTAGGCGCCCTGGATCGAGCGCTGCGAGTAGAGGATGGCGATGGGATCGAAGTCCGGCGTGACCCCGCTCCAGAGTTTACCCAGGCCATGGCGCATGGGTTCGGTCACGGCCGTAGCGGCCTGGGCCGATTGGGTGTAGGTGAAGTCGGGGTTGAAGAACGAGCGTAGCGCGAAGTAGCTGGTGCCGAGGCTGCCGCTGAGAAAGCAGTGCCAGGTGGCGGTCTGGCTGCTGTCAGTGCCGCCATAGCCGGTCGACCAATTCGCCTTCGGCAGGCTCGGGTTGAAGGCCGGCATCATGTTCTCCTGGCCCTGGTAGTAGTACGGCTGCATGTAGGTAAAGAGCTGCATGAAGCGGGTCCAGTCGCAGCCGTTGTAGGCGGTCGGGGCCTGGGTGCCGGAGAGGCCGGTCAGGCAGTTGGGCGAGACCTCGCGGACAGTGCGGATGAGGGTGGCGTAGAACTCGGCGTAGCTGGTTTCCATGAAGGTACGGTGGTCGGCCCAGGAGGCGAAGCTGCGTTTCTCGCGCGCCTCGGTGCCGGTGAGCGGCGCGACCTCGTCCCAGGTCCGGTAGGCCGTGTCCCACTCGCGGTTGAGCGTGTCGAGCGTGCCGTACTGGCGTGCCAGCCACTGCCGAAACTCGCGCAGCGCGAAGGGCGAGAAATCGTAGTCGAAGACGGTGATGCGGCCGATGACCGACTGCTCGTCCCCCCACATCCAGGCGAGCGGCTGATAGCGCTGGAAGGTAGTCGCCTTCTTGCGTACCTTCTCGATGGTGGCGGTGAGGTAGGCGGTGTCGGAGAGCGAGGGTTTGCGCTCGAGGTACTTCTTGTCGCCGCTGGTCTGGTAGCCCTTACGGTCCTCTTCGTAGCCGCTCGGGTAGCCCTCCCACATGCCGACCTCCATCAGTCGGAACCCGGCGCGCAGGCTGGACTCGTGTTCGTTGCGCAGGTCTTCGGCGCCAGCCCAGTCGCTGTTGACGTAGAGGACACTGATGCCGGCAGCGCGGGCCAGGCGCGCTTTGGTGGGGATGAGGTAGCCCTGGTCGTAGCCGCCCATAGCGCCCCAGGGGATGATCTCGTAGTCGTCCCAGACGCCGGAGACGAAGCGATCTGGGAGGGTGACGAAGTCCACCTCGGCCCGGTCGATGACGCGCTTCGGGTCGTGCAGGACGGCGCGGACCACGGCCTCGGTGGCCAGCGGCCGGTCGACCGGTAGGGTCACCTTGATCTGCGTCTTCGCCCCGGCGGGGACGGGAAAGTCCCTCGTGACTAGGTCCCGGCCGAGGCTGTCCGTCAGGGTGGCAGTCAGGCTGAGGCCAGCGCTGGCGCCGACGATCTCAGCCTCAACCGTCACCTCCTCGCCGGTCTTGTAGAACTTCCCTTCCTCGGCCAGCCGGAATGACCCGATCTGGACCGGTCCAGTGACCTGGAAAGCGACCGTGCCCCAGGCTACGGAATTGCCCTGGCAGCGCAGGATGGAGTCGACGAAGTAGGTGCCCAGCGGCAGGGTGGCCTCGACGACGAGCTTGGCCGCGGCATTGCCCGCCTTGAGATCGAGTTCGAAGGTCTGGCGCTTGACCTCGGTCCAGTCCTCGTCCCGGAGCACGCATTCGAGCACCGCGGCTCCGATCCCGGGCACGTCCGCCCCACTGACCGCGACCTGGATCGTGACCGGCCCCTGCCCGAACCCCGGCGCCGGCGGCTCGACGGTCGGCGCCAGGGCCACGCCTGGCTCCCGGTGCCCAGCCCAGAGCATGGCCTTGCCGAGCAGCGACAGCTCGTACTCCCAGTAGTGAAAGCGTTCCTTGGGGAAGCGGATGTAGGGTGTCAGGCAGTCGCCGTAGCCCGGATAGCGCGAACTGCGATAGTTGAACACGACCGTGCGCTGGCCATTCTGCTCGCGCAGGAACCCGAGTGGCACGGCCGCCTTGCCCTCGCCGGCCGTCATAAACACCTCGCCGCCGCTGGGTCGGAAGCCTTGCACACCGGTCGCCGGCAGCAGTTCGACCGGCACGCCCGCCGTGATGGGATTGTCCTGGGCGACGTGCCACTTCAGGCCGCCGCTGGCGCGCACGACGTTCTTCAGGTCGAGCGGCAGGCAGGACCAGGCCTCGTTCTCCGGGAAGTTGCCCGGCGCGATGTAGACGACGCCCACGCCCTTCTCAACCTGGGCCCGGAACAGCCCGGGCAGCTCCTGGTCCAGCGCCTTAAAGTTGAGCCCGCTGACCACGATCACGTCGTAGCCGCTCTTCTTCAGGTATTTCTTCAGCAGGTCGTTGAGGATATCGGGATTGATCTTGCCGTAGGCGTCGCCGACGTAGGACGGGGTGCCGAAGTCGATCAGTGGCGCGTCGAATTCCAGGTCAAAGCGCTGGGCGAGTTCCGCGACTTCGCGCGAGTTGTCGGCATGCATCAGGATCAGCGCCTTGAGTTTGCCCTTGGCGTAGGGCTTAGCCCAGGCTACGTGCGGGGTGACGACCTTGCTCGTCCAAGGCACCTCGACGTCGACGCTCTTGTAGGCGAGTTTGCCGAAGCGGTCGGTCGGGTCGCCGAGCCGCTCGGATTCCGGCGTCAGCACGTACTTCTCCTCAGACTGGCCCACGGTCAGCGGCTTCTCGGCCTCGACCAGGAGCATCTTGGCGTCTGTGACCTGCAGGCGGATGGCATAGAGCCCGGCGCTGGCTGGGGTGAATGAAGCCGCAACAGCAACCGGCGTGCCGGGCGCGCCGCTGAGGTCCCGCGTCGCGAAGTCCTTCCAGATCAGGTCCGGGAGGCGGCGCGAGGCCCACAGAGCCTGGCCTTTGGCGAGGGGCGTGGACAGGGCGAGCTTCGCCTGCAGCGCGACCGCGGAGCCGGCCTGGCCGGTCGCGGGGACGGCCAGGGAGACGACGGCCTGGTCACCGACGCCGGCCACGTCCGTCAGCCCCTGGAAGGGCAACAGGATGACGTCCGTCTCGAGGCTCTTGCCGTTCGCAATCGTTTCGTTGCGGAACATCCATTCTAGGGTGGCCAGGTTCGGGCCGAACCACTGGTAGAAGCACATCAGTCGGCGGTACTCCATCCGCACGGCGAGGCCCGCGCCGCTTTGGGCCACGGCCGCCAGCCAGCCGCGCGCCGGGTTGTACTCCCAGTATTCGTCCGGCGGCATGGCGGGGTCGTAGGCGAGTTTGCGGACGCCGCTATCGACGGGGTAGAAGTAGTCGATCTTCTGGCCTGGCACCGCGATCGAGCCGTGCCACCACAGCCCCACGGTCTTGGCGCTCATGGCCTCGTTGCTGACCTCGAAGGCGTAATGGACGCGGACGGCCGGCGAGTCGCGGGTCAGGGTCACGGTCTTGCGGAAAGACATGAACTGGTAGTCGCCGTCCGGCTTGCCCTGGCCGAGCAACTCGAGCGCGACCGTCTCCGGGGTCTCGACGAGGACCTTCGCCACATAGGCCGCGCCACGCCAGGCGCTCTTGCTGTAGGGCTGCTGCCAGACGTGGTCTTCGAACAGCCCGCCCTCGCCCTTGCCCGTGGTCCACTCGACTCCGGCTTGCTTGTCGAAGAAGCTGGCGCAGACGCCGCCGTGCGCGGGCACGAAGCGCAATCGCACCAGGCTGTTTTCGAGGGCAAACTCCGCCACGCCGTCGACACTGCGCCGGCTGATTCGACAATCGGTGTCGGCGGCGGTAGCCAGCCCCGCCCAGAGGCTGAGCGCCAGGCCGGTGAAGAGTTTTTTCATGAGCGGCGTTCCTTTCTGCGACACTACTTCACCTCAACCCTGACCGCGCCTGCGTCCGGGCCCTCGCCGCCGCCGAAATCGACAGCGCGGACCGCGTAGAAGTAGGCGCCGTTGTGGGCAAACGCGGCGTCGGTAGCCGCGGCTTTCGTGGTCACCTCCAGCAGGTGGCGCGGGTCGCGTGCGAACTCCGCATGGAGGCCGCGGTAGAGGCGGAATTCACGGACGCCAGCGGGACTTTGGGGGGCCGACCAGGTGAGGCTGGCGAGGTCGCCGTTGTACGCTGCGGTCAGGCCCGGCACCGCGTCCGGCGGCTGGTCGCCAGCCCCGCTCCCGATCACGACGTTGTCGAGGTCGACATACAGTGGCGCGCGGGAGGGGTTATCGATGAAGAAGCTGAGCCGGGTGATAGGCGTGCCTGGGGTGACGCCAAGCCAGCGCACCTGCAGTGAGTGGGTGGCCCAGGTCCCGTCTTCCGGGAGTTTGAACTGCTGGGAGACATTCTTCTTCTGCCGGCCATCGGCGAGCATGAGCTTGATCACGCCGCCTTTAGGCAGGCGGGCCGAGAAGCCGATCCAGGTGTCGTCGCGGGCCACGAACGGCCGGCTGTTGCCCGCGCCCACCCAGCGGTCCGGGTGCGGGCCGACACGCAGGAAGCCGGAGCTGCCCAGGGCTCCATCCGGAGCTGAGACCGCGACCGGCGTCTTCTCGTAGCCGGTCCAGCCTGACAGCGAGCCGGAGGCCTCGAAGTCGTAGGCGGCAGGCACGCCGACGCGCGACTGGGGGTCGGGGGCGCCGGCCGTGAGCGGCAGGCGCTCGACCGTCGGCAGAGCCTTTTCCGCGGCGGGCGCCATGCCGACGTACGCCAGAAGCCCGACGGCCAGGAGGCAGAGGTTATTGCCCATGAAGTCCGTGCGCTGCACTCCTTCCGACCTGGCAGGTGGCGATGCTGGTATGCCGCTGTCGGCTGAACCAGGCTGGCCCGGCGCGCCTGGACTCGCGCTGGCAGGCCCTGCGGCCTGGGACGCGCTCATTCGCCGCCGATCTCGACGCAGCGGCGGCGGTAGTGGAGGTAGTTCTGCCAGGGCACTTCGGGCGGCACGCCATGATCGCAGGTAGGGATGTAGCCGCCGCGCGCCCGCATGGCCGGCAGGATGCGTTCGAGCAGGCGGTCGATGTCGGCCGTGGAGCGGGCCAGCACGCGTTTGTCGATGCCGCCGCTCATGGCCAGCCAGGGGTAGTCGCGGCCGATGGCGACCACGTCGCAGCCGGAGGCCACCTCAAAGGGACTCATCACGTCCATGCCGATGCACTCGCGGTATACCGGGATCACGGGCACCGCATTGCCGTCGGTGTCGACCTGGATGTAGAGGTGCCGGGTGCGGTCGAGCTGCCGCCGACGGATGTTGGCGATGAGCTGCTGGTAGTAGGGGATGAGGAACTCGCGCATCATGTCAGGGGAGATGAGTGAGGTGACATTGTAGCAGATGTCCTCGGCCAGGAAGACTTCGTCGAGGGTGACCCCTTGCTGGTGGCGGGAGGTAACTGCGTCGGCGAGCTCGAGCCACTGGCGCATGCAGGCATGGATCAGCTCGGGCTGGTCGTAGAAGGCAATGAGCAAGGCCTCGGGGCCGATGAGGCTGCGCAGATACATGTAGCCCCCGACCAGGTTCTGGGTAATCATCAGGCCCTTCGCCGCCGCCGCCCGAGCCGCTGCGAGGCGCGCGTCGAGGTCAGCGTAGCGCTCTGGCGAGGCGGGGTTGAGACGCCAGCGCACATCGTCTTCCCAGGTCCGCAGGTCGCGCAC
>CAILKC010000879.1 GCA_903834675.1 uncultured Victivallales bacterium
CGACCTCACGCTGGAGGGCGAGACGCTAGCGAGCCGAGGGCTCGGCAAGAGCCTCACCCGATAGGAGATACTATAGGATGCTATAAACCCAAGTGGCGGCGAATGCGAACGCCAGAGCCTGGAAAAGCCACCGCCGAAAGGGGGCCGTGGGGCGCTCAACGAGTAAGAGTGGGGGCCAAGGCGAACGCCAGAGCCTGGAAAAGCCACCGCCGAAAGGCGGCTGCGGGCGCTCAACGAGCGAAGTCGAAGCGCTGCTCGAACAACGCCGCAAAGCGCCGGGCAACGGCCTCCTCATCGGGACCCACGACGCTGATGCGCACCCGCTGGCCAAAACCAACGGCGAGACCCACCAACTCCAGGATACTCTTGGCGTTGGCGTCCCCGCCTTCAGCGCGGACGGTGATCGACCCGGGGTAATCCATCGCCTCTCGGGCAATCAAGGAGGACGGTCGGCAGTGGATGCCGAACTCGTTGCGCACTGTAGCTGACAACGTGACCATGATATCGAGTAGGAAGCGGAAGCGCTAGGGAGCAACCTCTCCACCCAAACCACTGCCCGTCACTTGGCGTTACCGGCTGCCGGAACCGCCGCTGCCGGAACCGCCGCTGCCGGAACCGCCGCTGCCGGAACCGGGGTTTGGTCTGCGACAGGGGCCGGGCTCGCTGCCGTCCCCTCGGTGGTCGGCGCCGCAACTGGCGTCGCCACTGCCGCCGCCTTCTCCGCGGCGGCGGGAGCCTCTACGGCCAGCCCGTCCGCCACGCTGCGCCGCGGGCCGCGGTGCCCGGTGATGATCGCCAGGGCAAGGGTCGCCGCCAGAAATACGGCCGCCAGTGTCACCGTGCCTTTGGTCAGGACATTCCCGGCCGAGGCGCCAAAAACCGACTCGGTCATGCCCCCCCCCATGGCCGTCAGTCCCCCGCCGGACTTACTCTGCTGAATCAGGATGATCCCGATCAACAGAAGGGCCGCAATCACCTCGATGGTCGTGAGCAGGAAGATAAGAACACTGATCATAATCCGCACAGGCTCCAACCTAGCCACTGGCCCGACGGGTCCAGTTCACCCCGATCTACCACCGGTACGGCGCCACCGTAAACCGGCACCCTAAGAACCCTTCAAGATAGGGGTCCCCGGCGCGAAATCAAGCTTCGGCGTCTGGTTTTCCTGACGGCCCAGTCCCGCGCTCAGGCTGGAGGGTGCTTTAAGCATCGCGGGCGACCTCTCCGCGCGCCACTGCGCGGCGGGCCAGTCCAAGCCCGACTTACACCTGAACTGCCCGGTTGCCAGAAAACGTTTCGTCGGCCTTGAATTGGCGCGCCGCGGGGGTATTGGTATGCCGTTGACCATGCCAGGGTGGCGGAATTGGCAGACGCGCTAGGTTCAGGTCCTAGTGCCCGCAAGGGCGTGGGGGTTCGAGTCCCCCCTCTGGTACCATCTGGTTTGCACTGAGCGACCGCTGTATGTAAGCGGTCGCTCTTGCTTTGTTATCTAGTGCATTTACCACTCGACGGCCAAGCGCCAATATCGTGTCCCTCTGCACGTTACAGAGTCAGTACGCAACCATGGATTGGGTGCTGACGGGGCGAGTCGGCGTTGACGGACGTCCTTACCGTGCTATACTAAGCCTGGCGTTTTGCGTCTTTGTAATGGCTTCTCTCTGTGCTGGCGGCAGGTGTTCTGGACACAGTCCTGTGGCGCTTCACACGTCCACCGGGTTGCCGGGTGGCCGGACCTCCTACCGGAGGCCAGCGACCAGACACTGCCAAGGAGACTGCGACATCATGCTGTCAGACAATGACACGATGAAGCTTTACATGCAGAACATCGGCCAGTATCCACTGGTGACCCCGCATGAAGAGGTGGAGTTGGCTGCCCGCATCAAGCAGGGGGATAAGGATGCGCGCGCCAAACTCATCCGCAGCAACCTGCGGCTGGTGGTTAAGATTGCCCATGATTTCAAAGGGCTCGGGCTGCCGCTTCTTGACCTGATATCGGAGGGTAATATCGGCCTCATGCGGGCGGTGGAGAAGTTTGATCCTTCCAAAGGAGCCAAGCTCAGCAGTTATGCGGCGTGGTGGATCAAGCAGTCCATGCGTCGTGCCTTGGCGAACCAGGCCCGCACCATCCGTATCCCGGTACAGTCTGCCAGCAAGATCAGTAAGATCCAGGCGGCACGCACACGGCTGACGGAGAAGCTCGGTCGGGATCCAACGGATAAGGAAATCGCCAAGGAAGTCAACCTGACCGAACGCACCGTCACCGGCCTGCGCCTCGGCAAGACCACGACCATCTCCCTGCATGACCCCATCCAACACGGCGAAGACGGCGAGTTCCGCGATATCATCCCGGACGAGAAAACCACGTCGCCCGACGAGATTGTCCAGGACGAAGAGACCCTGCGCCACATGCTGCGCCTCATCGACCACCTGGATGAGCGCGAACGCACGATTCTCAATCTGCGCTTTGGACTGAACGGGGAACGGCCTCGGACGCTCGAGGAAGTCAGCCAGACCATCGGCCGCACGCGGGAGCGCGTTCGTCAGATCCAAAACCAGGCGTTGGAAAAACTCCGCCTGCTGCTTGAGGAAGACGGCGTCGAACCCGAGATCGCCTGAGCCGTACTCACGGAACGACTTGGGAGGACACCCGTGGCGACGACGCGACACCGCTTCAACGATGCGTACTCGGGCCGGTCTCTGGACCGCATCGCCTTTCCCTTGGGCGGCATCGGCGCCGGCATGGTTTGCCTTGAAGGGACGGGAGCGTTGTCCCACGTCTCCCTGCGTCACCGGCCCGAGGTGTTTCATCAACCCCTGGTCTTCTCCGCCCTGTGGGTCCGTGGCGCGCCGACGGCACGCCTCCTGGAAGGTCCCGTGCCGGCCTGGAAGTTGTTTGGTCCGCCGGGCACGGCCAACGGTGGCCAGAACACCACTTACGGCCTGCCGCGCTGCCGCGCCGCCGTGTTCCGCGCCCGCTTCCCGTTCGCCACGGTCTCCCTGTCCGATCCGGACCTGCCGGTTGCCGCCGCGGTCACCGGGTGGAGTCCCTTTACCCCGGGGTGCAGCGCTGACAGCAGCCTCCCTGTCGCCTGCCTTGAGATCACCCTGCGCAACCTCTCGGACAGCACGCCCGTCGACGGCGTCTATTCCTTCCATGCCAAGAATTTCATGGCTGTGGCGCCGGACTCGCGGGCGCTGGTGCGTACCACCGCATCCGGGTTTGACCTGGTGCAGCCGCCACTCCCGGATGCCCCCTGGCAGCAGGGCGTGTTCCGCGCCGTGGTCAGCGGGGCGGAAGGGCGCGCTGACGCAGGCTGGTTCCGCGGCGGCTGGTTCGATGCGTTGACCATGCTGTGGCGCAAGGTGCAGCGGGGCGGAGACGACGCCTGTCCGCCGCACGCCGAAGGCGCCGCCAGCCCCGGGGCGAGCCTGTACGTGCCCTTCCACCTGAACCCGGCCGGCGAAACAGTCATCACCCTGCACCTGCTCTGGCACGTCCCCCTCAGCCCGTTGCGCCTGGGCGGGGAGGCCTGCGCCTGCGCCGGGGAGGCGCCCTCGAAAGAGACCTATGCGCCCTGGTATGCCGGCCACTTCGCGGACATCGAAGCGCTGACCTGCTACTGGTTGGCCGAACACGAACGCCTGCGCCAGGAGTCCGTCGTCTTCCGGGACAGCTTCTTCGACACCACGCTGCCGCCCGAGGTTGTCGAGGCGGTTGCTGCCAACCTCTCCATCCTCAAGTCGCCCACCTGCCTGCGCCAGCAGGACGGGCGCTTCTGGGCCTGGGAGGGTTGCTCCGACCAAAGCGGCTGCTGTCACGGCTCCTGCACCCACGTGTGGAACTACGCACAGGCTTTGCCGCACCTGTTTCCCGATCTTGAACGCTCTCTGCGTGACGCCGAGTTCGGCGCCTGCCAGGATGCGCGCGGTCATCAGAAGTTCCGGGCCTCGCTGCCCATCCGGCCGACGGACCACGAGTTCCATGCCGCCAGCGACGGCCAATTTGGCGGCATCATGAAGGCCCATCGTGAGTGGCGCATCAGCGCCGACCTGGAGTGGCTGCGGAGCCTCTGGCCCCGCCTCCGCGCCAGCCTGGATTACTGCATCGCCACCTGGGACCCGGACCGGCGCGGCGTGCTCTCCGAACCCCACCACAACACCTACGACATCGAATTCTGGGGCCCCGACGCCATGTGCTCCAGCTTCTACCTGGGGGCCCTGCATGCCGCCGTCGCCATGGGTGCGGCACTGGGCGAGGACGTGGAGGAGTACCAAAGACTCGCCGACGCCAGCCAAGCGGTCATTGAGACCGACCTCTTCAATGGCGAGTACTTTGTGCAGAAGATTCAATGGACCGGGCTGCGTGCCGCCGACCCCGTGGCAGCTCCCAGTATGGGCGGCGGCTACTCGCCCGAAGCACAGGCGCTGCTGCACCGGGAAGGCCCCAAGTACCAATACGGCGATGGGTGCCTCTCGGACGGCATTCTGGGCGCCTGGATGGCGGCCATGTGTGGTCTCGGCACGGAGGTTCTCGACTCGGCCAAGGTGAAGGCGCACCTCCGGGCGGTCCATCGCCACAATCTGCGCCGCGACCTCTCGAGTCACAGCAACCCGCAGCGGCCCACCTACGCCTGCGGCAACGAAGGCGGACTGCTGCTCTGCTCCTGGCCCCGTGGCAACGCCCTGTCGCTGCCATTCGTCTACAGCGATGAAGTCTGGACCGGCATTGAATACCAGGTGGCGTCACACCTGATGCTGATGGGTCTGGTCAAGGAGGGTCTCGAGATTGTCCGTCTATGCCGCAAGCGCTACGATGGCACGGTCCGCAACCCGTTCGACGAGATCGAGTGCGGCCACTGGTACGCTCGTGCCATGAGTTCCTACGGCATGTTGCAGGGCTTGACCGGCGCCCGTTATGACGCGGTCACCCGGACTCTCCACCTGGAACCCCGCGTCGAGGGCGACTTCCGGGCCTTCTTTGCTGCCGCCGACGGCTTCGGCAGTGTCGGTGTGCGCGACGGGGAAGCCTTTTTCGACCTGGCCGCCGGTGAGGTCGCGGTCGAGCGCATCGTCTACACGCCTTGGCGGCAGGGGAGGTCGCGGTCGAGCGCCGCCTCTACACGCCTTGGCGGCGGGACGGCTGCGGCGGGCTGACGCTCTCGCGGCCTTGCCAGCGGCAACGTCTACTGGCCAGCGTCGCCCACGCCCAACCTCCCGACCCTCTGCCCATAGCCCCTGCCGGAGAGGAAAAACAAGGGGGGAAGAGGAGTCTTCGCCGCCTCGATGGTGGCCATGATCCTGATGTCTTTAGCCGCCGGATTCATCGGCAGTCCAGAGAGGGTCAGCGTGGTGGTTGCCCCGCGTGCTTTGCCGGTCACGGCGAGGTGGTGGGCCACCCCGTTGGACAGGGTCAGGGTCGCGCTGCCAACGGCGGTGGCGCCGAACGGGGCCAGCTCGAGACCGAGGGTCCAGGTTCCGTCCATCGGCCCCGGGAGGTCCAGCGTCACGGTCTGCGAGACGGGGGTGACGACCGGGCCGAGTGCGATGCGGCCGCGGGCTCGGCCGACGAGCTGCCGGGCCGCGGCGTCCAGATCCAGATCGAGGGTGAGGGCGACGCGGATCGCCCTGGCGTCGTCGTGGCCCTGCAGAACCAGACGCGCCACCAGGGCGCCGCTGGAGCCCTTGGCAAGACCCTTGACGGACATCGTTACCGGCACCCGCCGCGAGTCGGTATTGACCTGCAGGGTGGCCATGCCCGTGAGCTTACCGGCGGTGTCATGCACGACCTCCAGCGTCAGCGGGTTGCCAGCCACGGCGGTGGAGTAGGCGCCGCTCAGGTCGAACCAGCCGCGCCCTGCGGCCACGGGGGCCGCGACCGGGGATGCCGACGTCTCCACCGCGATCTCGCCGCGGTCGGCCCGGAAACTGGCCATGCCGCGGAGGCTCTTGACGCCGGGGGACCCCGCAGGGACGGAGACCCGGTAGGTCAGTTTGACGGGCCAGATGGTGGGCGCCTTGATCCAGGCGAAGCCAAGGAAACCGGTCGTCCCGACAGCGGGCGCGATCTGGGGCGCCGGACGGTTTACGACGCCCAGGAAGGTCCAGCCCGCGGGCAGCGTTTCCTGTACCATCAGGCTGGTCAGCGCGGCTGGGGCGGAGTGCGTCAGCGTCACGGATACGTCCAGCGTTCTCCCGGCGGCGTCAGTCGAGGCGCCGACCTCGCGTGCTGAGGTCAGGATACCCGCCGCGCTGGCACCCTTGCCGGCGACCAGGTTGGGGGCATAGCCGTCCTCGGTGCCCGCTTCGGGGTGGTAACCGCCGCGGTTGTAGAACTGGATCAGGCGCGTCAGCTCGGGCCAGAGCTGGATGATCCAATCGTGGTTTTGGTCGGCCTGGTGCGCCAAGCCGGTCTCGTCTCCGGCCCCGGGGGCATAGCCGTCTTCGGTGCCCGCTTCGGGGTGATAGCCCGCGCTGTTGTAGAACTGAATCAGGCGCGTCAGTTCCGGATCGAGTTGGATGATCCAATCGCGGTTCTGATCGGCCTGGTGTTGCGGCGGGTGAGCGTACTGGGCGGTGGTCTCCACATCCGCCGTGATCGTGGTTGGCAGGGTCGGCGACCAAGCGCTGAAGACCCAGTTCATCTCGGGCGTGACCGTCGGCGCCAGCGGCGGCGGAGCGCCGTGGTTGACCGTCTCGGTCACCGTCGGGGTGTCCCCTGCCAGACGCCCGTGTTCTCCGGGCCGGAAGGTGACCGTGTGCGTGACGACGGCCGGCGGCAGTGAAGCTGGGTCGAACGGATCGCTGCTGCTGGCGAATTCAGCGCGGTTGTTGGCCCCATCGCCGTCGGGATCGGCGAGCGGGTCGCTGAGGCCGAAGGCGGCCGCCCAGGCATCGCCCAGGCCATCGCCGTTGGCATCGGTCTGCGGCGCGGGTTCCAGCGCGGGCGGGGCGGCAATCCGGTAGGTGGCGGTCCGAATCGGGGTGTACATGCCGACGACGGCGTAGTGCCAGGCGTTGTCGTCGTGGTCGTAGTACGAGAAGCCCGTGGGGCTGTCGGCGTAGGCCCAGAGAGTGGTGTTTGACGTGAGCGACGGCGGGCTGGCGGCGGAGTAGAGCGTCCAGGGCAGGGACGGGTCGGTGCGGAAATGGACCGGAGCGTCCGGCGTGGCCGTAAGGCGCACCGTCAGACCGCCAGCGGCCCCCGGCGGATAG
>CAILKC010000880.1 GCA_903834675.1 uncultured Victivallales bacterium
CGCGCCTGTGCCGCAAACCAGTGCAGGAACTGGTCCGCCGAGTCTCCTGCAAAGCTTTCCGCCACCGAGTCGCGGCTTGAGGCTAAACCGTAGGGGAAGAGAGCCAGCACACTCACCGCCCCAAGGGCAATCACTCCGAGGGCCAACAACACCTCGATCATGTTGAAGGGTGTTCTTCTCATGGCTGTTTTCACCCCAACGTTGATGCAGTCCACCACTCACTCACCGAGACGTTGGTAGGTCACGCGCCCGGTAAACTGGTTCACGTTGATGTCGATCCAGTTGGTGCGGTTCTTGATCACGGGAGTCGCGGACCCCGTCGGCACGGCCCCTTCGACCAGGGTCACGAAGCGCTGCAGACTGGCGCCGATCTGGCCCGACGGCTTGAACACAATGGCGCGCGTGTCGGCCGCGAAGCCGGGCACAGAGCCGACGGTTGTGATGGTGTTGTCCACCGGGGGCACTGGCACGGCCCCCCCCGTCGAGCGTGTGCCATCCTGATCCACCTCGGCGAGAACGGCCCCCACAGGAACGAAGGACCACGTGGTGTTCTGCACCCATCCCAGCCACGTGTAGTCAGCCGTGCCTGAGGTAGCGCGCTCGACGATGCAGGGGCGGAAACCGACGTACGCGACCGGGTCTGTTGCGGTGCTCGCAGTCGGGAACAGCACCGCGATCGTCTTGCGCTTGGTGATCGCCTCCTGGCGGGCCAGGCGGAGCTGCGAGCCGACCATGCGTGAGGCGGCTTCGACGCTGGATCCCGAGGTGATCTTGATGACGGCCGGGACGGTCACGGCCAGCAGAATGCCCATGATCAGCATCACCGTCAGAAGTTCGACGAGAGTGAAGGGGACGCTTCGCACCGCCGTTGGATTGGTGTTCCGCAGTCTCATCCCGTCTGCACCTTTGCTGCTGCGCAACCTGCGCTCTGCACTGGCCAGGCCGACGCCCGTCCGAGACTCGCCTTGACGAAACCGGCTTTGCCTCGCGCCAACCGCCTCTTGCGAACGCTGTACCGCTGGCTCGTGGCGTCCGCGTACAGTATACCAAGACAGTGTCATGGTTACAAGCATGAAACGGGAGGGCAGGGGATGTTGTTGGGCGGGGACGGCGAGAGGGGGGCTTTTCCCGCAGAGGCGCCGCGACGCCGGGACATTGCCGGAGCACGCCCGTTCCCCAGCCGCGCCGACCTCCACGCCCTGCGGGTGGAAGAGACGGTCAGGGATGGCATTTCTAGTCCGCCTCGCGCCAGACGGGCGCCAGGCGTGGAGCAGCGGTCGGCCCGACCGTCCCCCAGCCGCGCCGACCAGAGACGGCGGAAGTCCTGCCCTCGGGCATGACGGCCCGCCGACCTCCACGCCCTGCGGGCGGAAGAGACGGTCAGAGATGGCATCTCTAGTCCGCCTCGCGCCAGACGGGCGCCAGGCGTGGAGCAGCGGTCGGCCCGACCGTCCCCCAGCCGCGCCGACCAGAGACGGCGGAAGTCCTGCCCTCGGGCATGACGGCCCGCCGA
>CAILKC010000881.1 GCA_903834675.1 uncultured Victivallales bacterium
GCCGTCTGTCGCGCCAGGATAAGCCTGGAGAAAGGGGAAGCCGATGACCTGAACTGTCAGAGGCGAAACTTTCAGTGCAACCCAGTGGGTAGCGAATCCCACCCGGCAAAGGTTGGCCACCAGCCGGAAGCGAGTCTTGCCCGCCGAGGGTAACCGGAGCGCGGAAGCGTAGACAGCGAGTGCCTGTGCCGTGTGAATGAGCCCCGAAATCGGAATCCAACCGGAAGCCCGGAGTTTCAGACGAGTCCGGGCCGCACGCAAGCGCCGGAATGGCCTGGCGCGCGCGTTCCGGCGGGGTCGAAGAGCAGGGCGGAAGCACAAGGGGGTTGCCCAGGAACCTGGGAGAGCCTGTCGTCTCCACCCACACTGGCCGGATAAGACGGGGTGCAACCGGCTGACCAAAGCCACCCAGCCCCGGCGCCGCACCGCGCGCCGATCAGGGAGTGAACCAGCGGTGCGCCCAGGTGGTAACGGCGGCGCGAAGAGACCCGAAGCGCGGCCGGACGGACGGCAGGCAGTCGTAGTGCGCTCACAGTACCGGCGAAGCAGGCGAACCGCACCCGGCGGGAGCCTGTGGAGGGAAGGGGCGCATCGGGACACGGTTACCGTTGTCGGGAAACACGCTGGGAGCACCGGAATCCGATGGACGTGTGCACGAAACAACAACGGCTGGCTGAACTGGCGAGACAGTCGCCGCAGATGGCGTTCTCGTCGCTGAACCATTACCTGGATATGGACTGGCTGCGGGAAGCCTACCGCCGGACGCGCAAAGACAGTGCGCCCGGCGTGGACGGCGAGACCGCCGGGCAGTTCGCCCTGGAGCTCGACACACGGTTGGCGGATCTGCTGGAACGCGCCAAGTCGGGTCACTACGTGGCCCCGCCGGTAAAGCGGGCTCACATTCCCAAGGGACCTGGCCAGACGCGGCCCATCGGCATGCCGACGTTCGAGAACAAGGTCCTGGAGCGGGCCGTGGTCATGGTCCTGGAACCGATCTACGAGCAGGACTTTCTGGACTGCTCGTATGGGTTCCGGCCAGGCCGCTCCTGCCACCAGGCCCTCGACGCCCTGTGGCGGGCCATCATGTCCATGGGCGGATGCTGGCTGATCGATGCCGACATCGCGAAGTTCTTCGACACCCTGGACAAGGGACATCTGCGCACGATGCTCGACCGGCGGGTACGCGATGGCGTGATCCGCCGCCTGATCGGCAAGTGGCTTTCGGCCGGCGTGCTGGAAGCCGGCGAGGTCTGGTACCCTGAAACGGGCACGCCCCAGGGCGGGGTCATCTCCCCGCTGCTCAGCAACCTCTACCTTCACGAGGTGCTGGACACGTGGTTCGAGCAGGACGTCCGTCCCCGGTTGCGGGGCCGTGCCTTCCTGGTCCGCTACGCCGACGACTTCGTGATGGGGTTCGAGCGGGAAGATGATGCCCGGCGGGTGATGGCGGTGCTGCCGAAACGGTTCGCCCGCTTCGGTCTGACCATCCATCCCGAGAAAACGAAGCTGCTGGAGTACCTGCCGCCGGAGCGTACCGGTCGGGCGGCTCCCAGCTTCAATTTCCTGGGCTTCACCCACCACTGGGCCGTCTCCCGCCGGGGCCGCCCCTACGTGCAGCGCCAGACACGCAAGGAGCGGCTGGTGCGCTCCCTGCGCGCCGTGGGCGACTGGTGCCGGCGGCATCGGCACCAGACCCTGCATGACCAGTGGCAGCACCTGCGGGCCGCACTGCGTGGCCACTACGGGTACTATGGCATCACCGGCAACCGCCGCCGACTGGACCGCTACTACGAGGCGGTTCGACGACTCTGGCACAAGTGGCTGGATCGCCGGTCGAACCGGCGGAATCTGGACTGGCAGCGCTACCAGCGCATCCTGGCCCGGTACCCGCTCCCTCCGCCCCGGGTGGTGCATTCCGTCTATGGCGCAACCAGACCCGTGACCTGAGGAACCGTATGCGTTAGTTGCGCACGTACGGATCTGTGGGGGACCTGGGCGGCAACGCCCAGGTCTACCCGGCC
>CAILKC010000882.1 GCA_903834675.1 uncultured Victivallales bacterium
GGGCAACGCCCTGGGTCCCTGTCCTCCCCGAGGTTTGAGCCCTGAAGGGGCGGACCATGCGACGTCGGCGTAAAGGTAGGGCAGATAGCTCGCCCCTACAGGGCTCAAACCCATAACCGTCTTATTCCCAGGGCGTTGCCCTGGGCTGGTATGGCGGCGCGCCTTCAGCGCTCCAGACAGACTTCCTTATTGCACAGGTCGGTAACTCGCCTGCCGCGATCTCATAGGCCGCCGGTGATCTCAAGCACGGAGCCGGTGATGTAGGCGGCCTCGCGCGAGGCCAGGAAAAGCACGCCGTGGGCGACTTCGACGGGCTTGCCGAAGCGCTTTACCGGCACGCTATCCTGGTAGGCCTTGAGCTGTTCCGGGGGCAGGGCGCCGATGAATTCGGTATCGATGAACCCTGGGCTGACGCAGTTGACCGTGATGCGGCGCTTGGCCACCTCTTTGGAGAGCGAGCGCATGAGCGCCACCTGTCCAGCTTTCGAGGCGGCGTAATTGGCCTGTCCCTCGAAACCCTGACGGCCGCTGGGCGAGGTGATGTTGATGATGCGCCCATAGCGATTCGGCAACATCCGCATAATGGCGAACTTGCTCATGGCGAAGCTGCCGGTCAGGTTGGTGCGCAGCACCGCGTCCCAGTCATCATGGGAGAGCATGCCGACCACACCGTCGCGCCGGATGCCGGCGTTGTTGACTAGCACATCGAGGGTCTTGAAGTCGACATCGAAGCCACGGTAGAACTCTTCGGCCGCCGCGTAGTCGCCGACGTCGAAGCAGCGTAGGTGCAGGCGCTCGGCGCTCGCGGCCTGTGTGGCCGCAAACGCCTGCGCTGCGGCGTGGTTGCCCGCATAGGTGGCCACGACGGTGGCGCCGGCGCCGAGGAAGGCGGCGCTGATGGCGGCGCCAATGCCGCGAGTGCCACCCGTCACGATCACGGTCTGTCCCGCGTAGTCGAAGGTCGTCATCAGGTTAGGCTCCGAAGCTGATCTCGAGCTTGCCGTGGCGCACGCCGACGCGGGCCGTCCCCCCGAGGCGGAGCTGGCCGAAGAGGATGGCGTCAACAAGCTTCTCACTGATCTCGGTCTGCACCAGACGTGCCACCGGCCGGGCGCCATAGCGCGGGTCGTAACCCAGCTTGGCCAGCAACCGCCGTGCCGCCGTGGAGAGGTGAATGCGGACATTCTTCTGGGCCAGTTGCGCCTCGGCCTCGGCCACGAACTTCCCGACCACGCGCTCGACCAGGGCCAACCCCAGCGGTGCAAATTGGATGACGGCATCGAGGCGGTTGCGGAACTCGGGGCTGAAGACGCGCTCGACGGCGCGCTGGTTATCGCCGCCGCCGACCTGGGCCGGGGCAAAGCCGATAGGGGTCGCCGCCAGGTCGCGGGCGCCGACGTTGCTGGTCATGATCAGGATGACGTTGCGGAAGTCGGCTTTGCGGCCGTTGTTGTCGGTCAGCGTGCCGTGGTCCATGACTTGCAGGAGCACGTTGAAGATTTCTTCGTGCGCCTTCTCGATCTCGTCGAGCAGCACCACCGCATGAGGGGTCTTGAGGACCGCGTCCGTAATCAGGCCGCCCTGTTCGAAACCCACGTATCCGGGCGGCGCGCCGATCAGCCGTGAGACGGTGTGCTTCTCGCTGTACTCGCTCATATCGAAGCGGATGAAGCCGACGCCCAGGCAGCGCGCGAGCTGTCGGCTGAGTTCGGTCTTGCCGACGCCGGTGGGGCCGGTGAAGAGGAACGAGCCGATCGGCTTCTCCGGGTTGCGCAAGCCCGCCCGGGCCAGCTTGATGCTGTGCGTCAGCCGCTGGATGGCGTCGTCCTGGCCAAAGACCACGCCGCCGAGTTCCTTGGCCAGCGTGCGCAGCCGCCCCAGGTCCGAAGAGGAGATCTCCTTGGGCGGGATCTGGGCGATCTCCGCCACGATGGCCTCGATGTCGGCCGGGGTCACCGTGCGGCGCTTTTCGAGGGGTTCCAGAGCCTGTTCAGCCCCGGCTTCATCGATCAGATCGATGGCGCTGTCCGGGTGGAAGCGTTCGCGCAGGTGGCGGCGCGAGAGCGATACCGCCGCGTCGAGGGCCGTCGGCTCGTAGTCGATGCCGTAGTGGCTGCGGTAGCGCGGCAGCAGGCCGTCGAGGATGCGGCGCGTCTCCTCGGGGGAAGGTTCCGGCACGTCGATCTTCTGGAAGCGCCGGGCGAGGGCGTGGTCCTTCTGGATTTGGTTACGGTATTCCTTGAAGGTGGTTGAGCCGATGCAGCGCAGATCGCCCGACTGCAGGGCAGGCTTGAGCAGATTGGCCGCGTCCAGGGAGCCGTTGCCCGAGGCCCCGGCGCCGATGACGGTGTGCAGTTCGTCGATGAACAGGATCGCCTTCGGATTCGCCCCGACCTCACGGATCACCGCCTTGAGCCGGTCCTCGAACTCACCGCGGAACTTTGTGCCTGCGATCAGGGCGCCCATGTCAAGGGCGAAGATGGCAGCGTCCCGCAACGACTCGGGGACCTGACCTGCCGCGATGCGCAGCGCCAGCCCTTCGACCACCGCCGTCTTGCCCACCCCGGGCTCGCCGACCAGCAACGGGTTGTTCTTCAGCCGGCGACAGAGGGTCCGCATCACCCGCCGCAATTCCACCTCGCGACCGATGATCGGATCGATCCGGCCGGCCTTGGCACGCTCCGTGAGATTGACCGTGTAGACCTCGAGGGCAGGGGGCCGGGGGCGCCGCTCTGGCGCTGGGGCGCTCGCTTTGCCGCCCTCGTCTTCAGGCTCTTCCTGGCCCTCTGCGGGCGGGGTCCGTGCCCCCTCTGGCACCCCGTGCGACAGCACCTCGATGAACTGCGCCCGGGTGACACCCTGATTCACCAGCGCCTGTTGGGCAAAGCACTTCTCTTCGGCGAAGATCTGGGCGATGACATCGCCGTTATCGATGCGGCCTTTGCCGCAGGCCACCGCGTGTGCCGCAGCCCGTCCGAGGACGCGGCCGAAGGCGAGGCTCTGCTCCGGCAGGTGGTCTTCCGGCGGGTCCGGCAGCGCCTCCACCGTGTTGGCCAGGTAGTCTTCCAGCTCTGACTTCAGGCCCTCGGGGTCGCCGTCAGAGGCGCGCAGATACTCCCGCACGTCCTCATCGCTGAGCATGGCCAGGAGCAGATGCTCGATCAGCAGGTACTCGTGGTTGAGCGTGCTGGCTTGGCGCACCGCCATCTGCAACGCCAGCCGCAACTCCAGGCTTAGAACCGCTCGCTCGCTCATCAGGCTTCTTCCATAGTGCATTTCAGCGGATGGCCTTCGGCCTTCGCGGTTTCATGCACTTTATGCACTTTGGTCTCGGCGACCTGGTGCGGGTAAACGCCAGCCACCCCGACGCCGCGCTTGTGGACGTGCAACATGATGCGCACCGACTCGGCCTCGTCCCGGCGGAAGATGTCCCGCAGGATGGCCACCACGAAACCCATCGGCGTGTAGTCGTCGTTATGCAACAGGACACGGTACAGCGGCGGCCGTTCCACGCGGGTTCGCGTCGCGGTCTGCGTCTCGGTCTCACCCTGAGATTGTGTCTTGGCACTCATAGTCAGGCTCAGCTGTCGCGTCCGTGGGTCCGGTAGTACGCCAGGCCCTCGATCAACGTCCGCAGGTTCTCCCACGGCACGCCCGGGGTGATGGAGCTGGAGGCGCCCAGGAAGAGCCCCGTGCGAGGGCCCTGCCGCACCAGCCAGTCCAGTTCGCGGCGCACGTCGGCCGGCGAGCCCAGGGGCAGGGTCCGGGTCACGGAAACCCCGGCGACGATGATCAGGTCGCGGCCCTGAAGGTCCTTCATCCGACAGATGCGCTCGTAATCCATGCCGTCCTCGTACTGGAAGCCCTGGAAGCCGGACAGGCCGACCTCGAGCAGGCGCGGCACCAGGTCCATCAGATTCCCATCGCAGTGCCAGATCACCCGGACCCCGGCCCGCAGGACCGGTTCCAGCGAGCGCGCAAACTGCGGCAACCAGAGGCGGTCGAGGGAGCGCACATCCACCAGCATGCCGCGGCTGTCAGCCATATCGAAATCGGCGCGCAGCAACGGTGGCAGCCGACCCTCGGTATAGGCTCGCGCCGCGGCCTGGTTGACCCGCACCGCGAGATCGGCCTGCAGGGCAAAGTCGCGCTCCATGAGTTCCGGGTAGAGCGCGTAGGCCATGAAGTAGTTGACGTAGCCATACTGGCCGTAGCGGAACACCGGAAAGCGCGCCACGCTATAGGGGACTTTGAGCAGGTCCTGGCCGAACCGTGCCTGCACCCGGCGCTCGCCCGCGCCGACAGCCTCGGCCTGGGCCGTCTCAGGGAAGCTGACCGTGGCCTGCCGCAAGCGCGGGAAAACGATCCGTTCCAGGTGCTCGGCCACGGCTTCCGGCGAATCGATGACCATGCCGTCGAGAACGACGTGCTCGGCCCCGGTGGTGGCTCCTTTGACCTGGCCTTCGTAGCCCTGGGCGCCCAGCGTGGCCGGGTTGGTGGGGATCCACTGGTCAATCATGCAGACGCCGCTCGCCCGCTGCGCCGCCAGATAGACGGCCTCCTGCTCCCGCAGGTAACTCCCCGCCGGCACGCCGGCCAGGCGCTCGAGCCAGGCGTGCTCCATGATGTTCAACATCCAGGTCGGAATGCCCTGCGTCGGCCGCTGGTGGATGGCGTCCAGAGCAAGTTGCGCATTCGGCCCAAGTGGGGTCACTGTTTCTGCCATAGCCGTGCCTCCGTCGACCCCGAGGTTCAGCGCTCGAGCCACTGATCGAAGTAGGCCTGCACCTCCGGCGTCACCGGCGGAATGTCGACCGGCACGCCGCCGCGGCGCAGCGATTCAGCCCCGGCGCAGCCGGCGGCAACGCTGTGGCGGGCGGCGATGGCGCAGGTCTTGATGGCGCCACCGCTGCGCACGAAGCGCACGAACTCGCCCACGATGGAGGGGTCCGCCCCGCCGTGGCCGCCGGTGACTGGCCCGATGTAGAACTGCTCGTCGCCGTAGGGGTTGTAGTCACAGCGCCGGTTCCACAAGCGCACCACGCAGGCTCCGGGGTTGTCGCCGAAGTTCTCGATGCGCCCCTCGGTGCCGATGATAGTGTAGTTGCGCCAGCCGTCAGGAGAATAGTGGCACTGCTGGTAGCTGCACAGGGCCCCGGTGTTGAGCTGCATCATGATCATGCTCAGGTCTTCGACGTCGATGACCGGGTTCATGCCCTTCTGGCTCAGCGGGGGCCAGTTCGTGTGATGCCAGCTCGCATCGCCGCGCTCGGCGGGATCATGCCGG
This sequence comes from uncultured Victivallales bacterium, assembly GCA_903834675.1. Next base: position 5,288 of record CAILKC010000882.1, read on the forward strand.
TCGGTGATCTGATTGTACACGCTGAGGTTGCCCAGGCCGGTCACTCGAGTGCTGAAACCGTCGCAGAGCCAGTGCAGCACGTCGATGTCGTGCGCCCCCTTCTGCAACAGCATGCTCGTGGCCTTGCCCCGCTCAGCATGCCAATCTTTGAAGTAGGCATCGCCGCCGTAGGCCACAAAGTGCCGACACCAGCCCGCCTTGACGGTCCCGATAGCGCCCTTCTCGACCAACTCCTTCATCTTCTGCACAAATGACATATGGCGCATGTTATGACCGACGAACAACTTCAGCTTGCGGCGGTGTGCCAGGGCCAGCAGGCGGTCGCAGCCGGCGGTGGTGATGGTCAGCGGCTTCTCGCAGTACACGGCCCGCCCCGAATCGAGCGCCGCCAGGGCGTGCTCCTCATGCCAGTAGTCCGGGGTGGTGACAAAGACGGCGTCGAGGTCCGAGCGCCCGAGCAATTCGCGGTAATCCTTGCAGACGAAAGCCTCCTGGCCGCAGAAGTCCTTGAACTCCTTAAGCGCTTCCGGCCGGATATCGCAGCCGGCCACCAGCCGGGAGCCCTGGTCGGGCTGGTGCGCATGCCGCGCCAGCCGTCCCCGCCCGCCACAGCCGATCACTCCGATGCGTAGTTCGCTATTCTTGTCTGCCATAGGGTCACCGTCCCAGGTTGTGCGCCAGCGTCTTGGGTTCGGCGCGCCGCCAGGCCGACGCCGACAGGTGGGTAACATCGCCCGACGAAGCAGCGGGCGCAATCGGCTGGCCCGAGGACAGCAGGGCTGGTTTCAAGAAAGAGACCCCCGGCGGATCTGGCCGACGTCTGCTTGCCTCCCTGGAGCCCGCGATGCCAGCGCCCGTCCCGGGCGGGTTCGCGGTATCCGCCGTCTATCGGCCTGGAGCCCGCGATGCCAGCGCCCGTCCCGGGCGGGTTCGCGGTATCCCCCGTCGTCCGCCAGACCCGCTAGCCACCCTGGAGCCCGCGATGCCAGCGCCCGTCCCGGGAGGGTTCGCGGTATCCCCCGTCGTCTGCAAGAACCGCTTGTCGCCCTGGAGCCCGCGATGCCAGCGCCCGTCCCGGGCGGGTTCGCGGTATCCCCCGTCGTCTGCAAGACCCCCGTCTGCAAGACCCCAGAGACGCAGGTCCGGCGCCTGCGGGGGGGGCTGGCTCACGGCAGCGCTACCCGCGCCAGGGATCCGGTGGCATCGACCACGATCACCTGACCGTTGGGGAGAGCGAGGAGGTGCTCTACCCGGCCGGCGACCTTGCCCGCAGCGCGCAGCTCGCCCCGCTCATCGA
>CAILKC010000883.1 GCA_903834675.1 uncultured Victivallales bacterium
CTGCTGCGCGACGATCGGCTGGTCCTCATGCTACCCCTCGAACAACCCCTCGATGGCGCCCCCGGACTGCTCGTCGGAGCGCGAACCTCTACCGGGGTCAAAGAGCTGGACTACGGCTTCCGCCGCGAACTCTTCCTCGAACAGGCCCAAAAAAACCAGGTTTTCCAACACGATAGCTTCATGCGCCATTGGGCCGCCCCCGAGGGGCAGTGGTTCGCCGGCGCTGGCGGAAGCTTCTGGCACAAGGGCGACTTCTTCTCGGATTATACCATCCGCCTGCCCTGCATTGTGGGATCGGAACTCCACGCCGGCGTCAGCGATGGCGCCAGCGATGGGCAGATGCGGGTGACGGTCGGGGCGCAGACCATCACCCTCAGCGTCCTGGAGCCGGGCCGCAAACAGCCCACCCTCCACGAGCAGCCGGTGACCGTGCCCGCCGGGTCCAGCCTGGAGGCCATGACCTACGAGTTCCACCACGAGGGCGTCTGGTGCTGGGTTGCGGTCGACGGCAAGGTCCTGCTGCGACACCGCCTGAGCGCTACTCCCGTCGGCACCCGCTGTTTCGTGAAGGGTCTGACCCTGGCCCACCTGGGCCGCAGCCAAGCCACCCGTGCCAACGTCATCGATGACTTCTTCAACGAATCGCCCTATGCCTGGGTTATCAACGGTGGCAACTGGCAGATCATCAACCGCTTCCAGTGTACCCCGAGCTGGTCCCACATGGCCGGAGAATCCAGCGACGGCATGGCCGCGCTCTGGCACAAGACCGTTTTCACCGGCAATCTGACGGTCGAATTCTACGCCGGTACGCGCATGGGCTGGTACGACCGCCCGGGCGACCTCAATTGCACGGTCATGGCCGATACGACCTCACCCAACCGCGGCTACACGGTCACCGACTGCGAATTCGATTACAACCTCTCGCAGAACTGGAGCACCCTCTACCGCAACGGCGACATCGTCGCCCGCTCCGACATGTACACCGTCCCCCGGCGCCGAGCCGGACTCGTGCGCAAGTACATGGACCCGCTGATCGCCGAAGGTCGGCCCGTCCACGGCGCCTGGTACTACATCAAGCTGCGCAAGATCGGCCATCACCTCGAATACTACTTCGATAACGAACTGGTCTTCGAGACCGATGATCCGAAGATGATCAACCAGGGCCTGGTGGGGATCTGGACCTTCATCCACTCCATGACCCTGGCCCAGGTCAAGATCACCTTCCAGCAGGCGCAGCCACGCCCCTTCCCGATCACCCGGCTGCCCCTCACGCCGTCGCGTCCACCGGCGGCCCCGCCCACCACCCCCGCGCCGCCCGTCACCCCCGCGCCGCCCGCCTGGTCCGTCGCGGTCAACGGCTTCCCGCTCGACAGCCTGGATGCGGCCTACTGGTCCGTCAACGACACGGTCGGCCACGCCGTCCTCGAGCCCTTCCAGATGAACGCTGCGGCCCTGCGTCTCACCAATCGCCTGGGCTCCGGCAATATGTTGATGAAACCCGCCCTGCCGCTGTTGCCCCTGGAGCGCCTGGCCGGCTGGACCTTCCAGATGCGCCGCACCGCGAGCGCTCGGCTGAACCTCTACTACAGCATCGGCACGGCCGCCGCCGATGGCACCTTCGCCCCGCTCCAGGCCTGCTTCCACCAGATCAACGGCAGCGACTTCAGCGCCGGGGCCTATCACTGCACCGGGCGTTCCGCCGTCCCGCCCCCCACCTTGCGCCTCGACCGGCCAGGCGGCGACTGGCAGACCGTCACCGCCTGGATCTCAACCGTGGAGCGGACGCCGAAGGATGAAGCCCGTCACCTCATGGTCCGCCTCGACGGCTTCGGCAACCTCCAGCCCAGCCCGCTGCTCTGCGGCATCGGCGGCAATGCCCCCGGTGACGGCTATGCCGTGCGCCAGTTGACGCCCGTGTTCTACGGCCTGCCCGCGCTCAGCCTCGGCACCTCCCCGGAACCCCTGCGCTTCGCCCTCCGAGAGACGCTGGGCGGACGTCTCTTGGGAGAGGCGTTAGGCCAAACCCCGCTGACCGAACTGGAGGCGCTGCTGAAGGCCGCCTCGCACGACGGCCTCAACACCGCCTGGCTACGCGCCTTCGACCGCCAAGGGCGCTCCCTCTTCCACACCCTGGCCTGGGTCCAGCTCCCCGCCGTCCCGCCCCACTCACTGGACTGGGACGCCGCGCGGGTCGATACCCTCCGCCTGCAACACCGCGCCGACTATCCGGACCCACGCTTCAGCGCGGCGGCTCTGAGGCTGAACGGGGCGAGCCTGCCCCTCGAACCCGTGGGCTTTGAGGAAGCCTGGCTGGCGCCCCTGCCACGCGGCCTCACCCGCGCCGCGACGCCGGACCTGACCCTGGCCCTCACCCTGGCGGGAAAGACTGCCGAACTCCGTCTGAACGCCAACGCCCAGCCGCGCCACGCGGGCCCCGTGCTGCTGACCATCGAGGGCCTGCGCAGTTTCTGCACCACCTTCGAGGGGGCCGACCCCGCACCACTGGCGCTGACTACCGACGGACGCCAGCTGCTGCGCCGCGACGACCCCCAGCAGGGACGCTACCTCGAAGTCCGTAACCTCGCCCTCGAACAGCGCTTGAGCGCCAGCTTTAACCTCGGCTTCCCCATCTCGGAGTTTCCCCTCTTGCAGATGCGCTACCGGGCCTTCGACATGACCCACGTCACCGCCGCTTTCGCCAGCGAGCACTACGTTCGCCTCAACGACGACTACGCCCCGGCCGTCGCCGTGCGCCTCGCCCACGACTTGAAGCTGGACGAAGCCTGGCACACCTGGACCGGGTTCGCCGCGGATGGCTTCATCCAGCAGCCCTTCTCGACCGCCCGCTTCACCCCCAGGAGCCTGACCCTCGGCTCCGCGGGCACCCCCGACCAGACCGGGCGCTACTCCCACTGGCACCTTGACGATGTCGTCTTCGGCCCGGCCGTCGCCAAACCCGAGCAACTGGCATTCATCCCACGCTACGACGATGGCGATGGCGTCCAGGGTGTCTTCGCGGCCATCTCGGTCGGCACGAGCGCCTACGATACGCTCACGGCAGACCAGCGTGGCGCCCTCGCCTGGAACCCCTTTGAGCCCGGCAAGCCGCTCGCCCTCAGCTTCGCAGGCCTGACGGAGGGCGTTCATCACCTGCTGCTGCGCGCCACCGACACCAAGGGCAACGACTCGGCCGTGACCGACGTTCCCTTCCTGCTGGATACGCAGCCGTTGCAGGTCACCACGGCTTTCGGTCCCCTTGCCGACCCGGCCGCCAACGGCGTGCAGCTCGGCGTGACTTTCGCCAACCAGGGCGGCGCTCCCTGGGCCATTGAGAAGGCGACCTTCGCGGTGGCCGGGACCAAGCTGGACGTTCCCGCCTGGACCAGCCTGTTCGTCCATGACAGCCAGGCTGACAAGCTGGTGCTGGACTACCCGCTCATCTGCCGGACTCATTTCGACCGCGCCGCCAACGGCGACACCATCGAGTTCGCCATCGATAACATCGTGGACGGCGCCGGTAACCGCACGCCTAAAGTGGCCGTGCCCATCAAGGTGGACTACGCCAGCGATAAGACCGGCCCCTCCTGGTACTACCTGCAATTCGCGAGCAGCGTACATTGGTGGTGGAATTGGGACGGCTACCGCAATGCCACCCCTGCCTTCACGCCCGGACAGTACAACCTGGCCACCGTGGTCCACAACCCCGGCGAGACTCCCTACCTCCAACACCTGACCTACTACACCAACGGTGACCTGACGCACTCTGTGACCTGGAACCCCTCGACCCATCCCTGGATCTCGTTCCGCCTGCGTCGGCCCCAGATTAAACCCGCTGTCCTCGTGCGCTTGGCGCTCGCTACCACCGACGGTCGTAGCTATACTCTATCCCTCACCGATCCAGGTACCGGCGCCACTGAACTGAACCGTAAACAGCCCATCAAGTGGGACGCCACCAAGTGGAACCGCCTCGCCTTCAATGCGCGGGACATGCTGAAGGCGGCCGGCGTCACCGACGACGTCTTGGCCAGAACCGTCATCAGCTCCATCACCCTCCAGCGCCGCGGCACCGCGCACCTTGAGCCGATCTTCGTTGACGACTTCTTCATCCACGGTCCGGCCGCCGACCCCGCCAAGCCCGACCCGCTGCTCTGGTATGCTTTCGACGCCAGTGGCGTCGCCGCGCTGCAGGTCGAATGCGTGGCCGCCAACGACCAGATCGTGTGGACCGAGTCGCTCCCCCTCGGCAGCCCCGCCGATCTCAACACCCTGCGCGCCAAGATGCCAGCCAACCACGCCTGGCTGCGCTGCAGCGCCAAGGACAAAGTCGGCAACCTCTCGGTGCCCTTCTGGTTACCGCTGGCGAAGTAGTCCCGTGGGCCCCCCTGCAAGATACGCCTGGCCTCAGGCGCGTTTCCCTGGAGATACGCCTGGCCTCAGGCGCGTTTCCCTGGAGATACGCCTGGCCTCAGGCGCGTTTCCCTGGAGATACGCCTGGCCTCAGGCGCGTTTCCCTGGAGATACGCCTGGC
>CAILKC010000884.1 GCA_903834675.1 uncultured Victivallales bacterium
ACGCCCTGCTGGACGGTCACGATCAACTGGTAGGTTGCCACCTCGCCGAGGGTGAGGTTATTGCCCAGGGTGTCGGCGAAGGACGAGGCGACCAGTTGCTTGTCGAGGCTCAAGGCCTTGGGAATCTGCGTGTTGACCGTCGCCGAGCCGCTGTAGTCATTGCTGCTCGGGCTCCCGGAGCCGTCGCGTTCACCGGTCGTGGCGCCGGCGGCGCCGGGGGTGGTGGTGAGGGTGCGGTTGCCAAGCGCGTCGGTGAGGGTCGTGTGAAGGCTACCCTTCGCCGTACCGGTTGGGCCGGGGAGGCTCGTCCAGGTCAGGTTTGCCGTGTTGGCGACAGCGGCCTGGTTGACCACAATGGTCTGAGCAATCGTGCCGGTCAGGGTGACCACCAAGGTCTGATTTGTGGTCAGATCGGTGCGGTCATCCGTCGCCACCGCCAGGGTGCTGAAGGCCTGACCGGACAACTGGAAGAGGCCGGTGGGCGACGCCGACGAGTCAATCGTCGCGGTGTTACGCACCGCCGTCCAGGAACTGGCCACGAAGCCGGTCGGCAGGGTGTCGGTCAGGTTCAGGTCAAAGGCGTTGGCGGTGGAGCCGGCGGTGTGCGCCACGGTCAGGGTGTAGACAAACGGGTCACCGGCGTCGCCCTGGCCGTTGGCCACGCCGTTGACGGTGACCGCCTTGGCGACGCTGAGCAGCGGCTCCACCACGGTGACCGTGGCGCCGCCGGACTCGCGGACCGGCGTCGTACCGGCGAGGACCTCAAAGCAGTTGACCCGGCCGCTGGCATTGGTCTTGGTGACCACGACGTTGTCAACGCTGAAGTTTGTATTTCCGCTCATGCCAATGGCGATACCGTGGAAGACCTCGCCGACGTAGTTGGTGTTCCCCGTGTCTCCCAGCGGCACCGCGTAGCTCTGCGTGGACACACCGTCCACTGTGACCGAGAGGGTGAGCTGCCCATCGGTGGCGCTCTTGGTCATCGTGAAGAGGAGGGTGTGATAGGCAATGGTATCAGGAACGCGACAGCCTGAGAACGACAACAACAAGGACGTATCAGCTCCCGACAGGACCGGCGCGGTGCCGCCGACTTCGCGGAAGAAGGCACTGTCGCCGGCCGTGCCAGTGCGCAGGGCGACGAAGTAGCCGGAGTCGTCGTCATAGGTACTCCACGAATCGCCGCCGGAACCGTGCGTGCCACCGTCGTTGTAGAAGCCGAGACGGACGTTGTTGTCGGTGGAGGTTAGGCTGCCGGTAATGAGGAAGGCCATGCTCAGGCTGAGCGATTCCCCGGGACGCAGCACCACGGCGTAGTCGTCGGCCGTTGGGTTATACGAGGGGGCGAATGAACCCGCGAAGGCGCGGTTGGTGAAGCCGGGACTCGCCGCCAGAACACCGCCAGAAGCGGCAAGGGAGCTAAACGCGCTGGCCCATCTCCAGGTCATTCGGGCACCGGCGCCGGTGGTGATGTCGGCGTCGGGGAAGGTCTCACTGGCGATCGCGGTGGGGGTCGCGCCCAGGTCCGTGTTGTTGACCACGACGTCGTACTCGATGACGGCGTACTGGTTGTTGCCGGCATCGACGTCGCTATTGACCACCGTACCGAGGTCGA
>CAILKC010000885.1 GCA_903834675.1 uncultured Victivallales bacterium
GGCAGATCGCCATACAAGGGCAGGATCTCAACCTGGCCCAGCAGCCGGTGGCAGGACTCCATGGCGCGCCGGATCTCGTGCACCCCCGGCAGAAACACCAGCAGATCGCCCTCCAGGCCCTGCCCGATGATACCTGCCGCGGCGCGGGCGGCGTCATTCCAGACCTCCTGGCTGAGCGGCCGGTCGGCGTAGCGAATATCGATGGGGTACAAACGACCCTCGGCGTGCAGATGCGGGCAGTCGTCCAGGAAGCGGCAGACACTCTCGGCGTCCAGGGTTGCCGACATGACCACCACCCGCAGTTCCGGCCGGCGAGCCTGCAAGCGCCGCAACAGCCCCAGACTCACATCCGCGGTCAGGCTGCGCTCATGGAACTCGTCGAACACCACCGCGCCGACGCCTTCCAACAGCGGCGAGTCAAGCAGCCGCCGCGGCAGCAGGCCTTCGGTAATGAACCACAGCCGCGTGGCCGGCCCGCCGCAGTGCTCAAACCGCGTCCGGTAACCCACCGTCTGCCCGGGCGGCTCGCCCAACTCGAAGGCGACCCGCTCAGCCAGCACCCGCGCCGCCAGCCGCCGCGGCTGCAGCACCAATATCTGGCCGCGCACCGCGGAACAGGCCAGGAGAAACTGCGGCACCTGGGTCGACTTGCCAGAGCCCGTCGGCGCGGTAACCACGAGACGATTGCCGCTCTGCACCGCGGCGGTGATCGCCTCCCGAATCGTGTGGATCGGTAAGCTGGATGGCCTCATCGCCTCAGTCATGCATCATCCTTCGTCGATTTGGACCGCCCACGGCCCCGTGGGCAGTGGCCGCAAGCCGCGGCCGCTCCAGGATTTGGACCGCCGCCAGCCGCGTGAACTCATGGCGCCTTTGTCGGCCCGTTCTCATGCAGCTACTTCTGGTAGTTCTCGACCTGCGCCCACTCCAGCGCCTCCGGGCTCAGGCGCCAGTCCACCGCGTCGTAGATTCTGGCTCCCTTGGGCCCGAAGGCCACCAGCACCCGCGTCCCATACGGCGAGAAGCCGACAGAGCGGCTCTTGCCGTCATAGAACGTCAGCAGCTCGCGCCGGCTCTAGGCGATCTCGAAGTGCCGATCCTGTATGTGCCGCGCCGCCTGGGCGATGGCGCTGTAGTACTCCTCGCGCCGTTTCATCTGCTCGACCTCGGCCTTGGCCTTGGCGATGATGTCCTTGGCCTCGATGGCGGCGGTTTCGCCGGCCTGGGCCTGGCGCTTCTCCGCCAGGGCCTGCTCGGCCCGATCGCGCTGGCGCCGGGTGGCCAGCGCCAGCGCCGCGCGGACCCGCTCGGCCAACGCGGTACACGCCGGGTCTCCACCGAGCGCCGTCAGGCGATCTTTGGACTGCGGCGGCTTGACGCCGCTTTCTGAGGGCGCGGAGCGCCCAGCGGCCGCTTCGCGGCCAGCCAAAGCGGTGTCGCGTCCTGCTTGGCCAGCAGGACTTGCCACGCGCACTCCAAAGGAACCGCGTCGCGGTGAGTCACCTGCCGCCCCCTCCAGCGCCAGCTCGCGGCACTCGGTCCGGATGGCCTCGACCTCCGAGCTGGCCAGGGCCAGGTCGCCGCGTTCCAGGGCGCGTTGGGCGAGGGTCTCGCGGGCGCAACGCAGGCGCTTGACCGCGGGCACGTTGCCGACCCACAGCGCCAGGGCCTGCCGGCAACCCGAGATCGCCTCGTTGCACTCGCCGTAGACCGCGCTGGCCGGCCCGATGCGGTCCCCCTCGCCGAGAGCCATCTCGGGCGCTAGATAGGCCGGCGTGCCCGCCGCGTCGGCGGCCTTCATGAGCCGCTCTGCCTTGCCCTCGGCGCTGACGCTGATGGCCAGGCCCCAGTCCATCACCAGCACCTCGCCGTAGTCGCCCAACATGACGTTCTCCGGCTTCAGGTCCCGGTGCACGACGCCCTTACTGTGCGCGTAGGCGACCGCGTCGGAGACCTTGAGCAGGATCTCGAGGTTCTCCTCCAGGCTCTTGCCGACGATGGCTTTGTGCCAAGGCGTGCCACGCACCTCTTTCATGGCGTAGAAGAGAGTGCCATCCGGGGCCGCCCCGGACGAGATCGAGCCCTCCCAGCGCTGCTGGACGCCCGCCAAGGCCGTGGCGTCCGGTCCGGCGGCGGCTTCCGCCCGGGTGAAGGTGAGGGACTTGCCGCAGCTCTCGCAGTCGGCGCAACCGCTGAGGTCGGCGGCGGTTGCCTCGTAGAGCGCCTGGCAGTGCGGACAGCGCACCGAGATAGCATCCGCGGACATAGTCCTCCACTCCCCTCGCCTCACGTCACCTAACCCAGGTCAGCAGCTCCGCCGACGCCGCTCCGGCGTGAGCGACGCTGGAATGTAGGCGGTACGACCGGGATTCCAAGACGAACAGGACGCCGTGCAGACCGCCGCAGGGCTCCCCAAACAGCGTCCAGGTTGAGAGATCGCACCCCTGCCACTTGAACGCGCCGCGAGCGCACTCATGGTATGCGTCCCTATGGATAGCCGCAGAATCGCGATGATTGCTTTGGCCGTCGCCGCCGTCGGCGCCGGTGGCGCTGTGCTGCTTACCAGCCGCGGTCGGGCCGCCATCAAGGAGGCTCGGGTTCTGCGTGCCGAGATGGCCCTGATCACCCAGGTCCGCGACGATACGGGCAAACAGGCCGCCGAGTTGAAAGCGGCACTCGAGCAGAGCGCCGCCGCACTCACCCAGGCCCAGGCTGAACTGGAAGCCGCCAAGCGCGCCAACATCGACTTGGGCAACAAGCTGACAGGCTACTCGGAAGAGCTGGTCCGCAAGCAGTCCGAGCTGCGGCAGGTCAGTGAGACCCAGCAGCAACTACTGGACCAACTGCGGCGCGAGGTGGACGATCACAAGGTCACCATCGCCCATCTTGGCAACTCGGTGTCGGTCACCCTGGTCGGCCAGATGCTGTTCGGTTCCGGTCAGGCTGGGCTGACGGCAGAGGGCATCGAGGTCTTGACGCGGGTCGGCGCCGTCATCAACCAGGCTAGCGGCCGGAATATCCGCGTGGTGGGGCACACCGACAACCGGCCCATCTCCGCGGCGCGCCGGGGGCTGTACCCCACGAACTGGGAGTTGTCCACCTACCGCGCCTCAGCGGTGGTACGCTTCCTGGTCGATACCGTCGGCATCGCGCCGGAGCGTTGCGAAGCGGTCGGCATGGGCGAGTTTCAGCCGGTTGCGACCAACGAGACGAGTGCGGGTCGACTGCAGAACCGGCGCCTCGAGATTCTGCTGGCGCCGCCCCTGCCCAAAGCTGAGCCGCTGGCGGCGCCGACGCCCTCCCCGTAGGCCGGGGATGCGGCCCCGGTTCCCGTTCAGCCCTAACTGACCAGGCGCCGGAAACCACTGTGTGCCACCGGCCCGCGCAGGCGCTGCTGGACCGTTTCCGTGCGCACCGCGGTGGCCAGTTCCCCGAAGACCTCCCCGATGGCGTCTTCGAACTGCCGCATCTCGCGTTCCGTGTGCGCCAGGGTTGGATAGTACCCCGGCCCAGCCAGGAATCCCCGGGCGAGCATCTGCTGGGTGTACAGGGTGCGCACGGCCTGCGCGTCGGGAGGCTCGAAGTGCAGGTGCGCCATGCAGGGGAAACCGCCACTGACACGCACTGCCAGGCCGGCCGCTTCGGCAGCGCGCCGCCAGAGGTTCTTCACCGTGGTCCCAGCCCAGGCCAGATGCTCAGGCAGCGCGATGCGCCGCATCTTGCGCACCGTCGCCAGCGCGGCGGCGGGGCCGACCGACTCGGTCCAATAGGTGCTGCTGATAAAGGAATGGTGGGCGCCGTCCATGGCTTCTGCGGTGCCGATCACCGCCGCCATGGGGTGGCCGTTGCCCAGCGCTTTGGCGAAGATGGCCAGGTCCGGTTGCACCCCGAGACCCAGGTGGACGCCGCCGACCTGTACCCGGAAGCCGATGGTGATCTCGTCGAATACCAGCAGAATCCCCCGACGCCGGGTCTCGGCGCGTACCGTCTCCAGGAACCCAGCCTGGGGGGGATCCTGGCGGGCTGGCTCCATCACCACGCAGGCCAGGCTGTCGCCATGCGCGTCGAGCAGGGCGTGGAATGCCCGCAGATCGTTGTACGGAAAGGTCAGGGTCGTACCGCGCAACTCCGGCGGGACCCCGTCGGGCGCCAGTCCGGGCAGCAGGTGCCCGTTGAGGGCGTCCTCGGCGGCGAGATTAGCGGCCAGATACCAATCCTGCCAGCCGTGGTAGCCACAGATCGCGACCCGGCTACGGCCGCTGGTCGCCCTGGCGATACGCACCGCCACCGCCCCGATTTCGCCGCCGCAACGGGCAAAACGCACGCACTGGGCCCAGGGATGCAGCTCGCAGAGCAGGTCCGCCAGATCGAGTTCCTCCGGCGGATTCAGGGTACACATGCTGCCCAGACTGACCCGGCGGTGTACGGCGCGGCTGACCTCAGGGTCCCGGAACCCCAGCAGACAGGCGCCGATCCCATTGATGGAGAAGTCGATATAGCGGCGGCCATCGGTATCCCAGAGGGTGCAGCCCCGCGCTTCACGGAAGTAGGCCGGCCACTGCCCGGGGGCGAACATCTCGGGCCGTTTGCTCAGCAGTTGGGTGCCGCCGGGGATGCGTCGACAGGCCCGTTCGTACCTGGCCTGGACCTTCTCCGTGGCCTCCTGCGCCAACCCGAGAAGGCTGACGGCATTCCCAGACACTACGGCGGCGAGATCGGCCTCCTCCAGCCCGAACTGGTCGGCGGCCTCGAACAGCGCCCGCAACGACTCCAGCCCGACCAGCCAGGTGTGGCACGGCGGCGCCGCGGTAGGCGCATCGATGCGCTCGGGATTGATCCAGGAAAAGTCGTCGCCCACCGTGACGCAGCGACCGCGCTGATGCGATACCGGAAAGTCCGAGCCCCAAAGCAGGCGGCGGGGACCGAAATGCTCCAGAATGGCGAGCAGGGCCTGCGGTTCGCAGACCGCGGCGAGGTCAAACCAGAGGTTGTCCAGGTACGCCAACTCCGCCACAACTCGTACCGTATTAGGGGCGTGGAAGCCGCGACCGGCATGAGCCAGGACGACCTGGGCGTCAGGGTAACGCTCGCAGCAGCGCCGGAGATAGCCCCGGTTCTCTTCGTCGGCCAGCGCCCGCTCCCGCACCAGATGAAGCATGAGCAACAGCTTGCGCTTGTGGCAGAGCTCCCAGAGCCATTCCGGGCAGTAGGCTGCGAGCGGCAGATCAAACGTGGGCGCCGGCCCCGCCAGCAGGTGGTAAGGCTTGATGCCGGCGCAGCGGTCGGCGTCCAGCCAGTTCTCCAGGCGTGGACGCGGCATCTCCGGCCAGGCTAGAACCAGCAACCGGTCGTCAGGCTGCCAGTCTGGCTGTGCCGTGATCCAGTCGTTGGCGGCAGCCGGGTCGCCACGGCCCGGCAGGGGAAAGAAAAGGCCAGCGCTCAGCCGCGCGGCGCCCACAAGGTGGCCCAGTTCCCGTTGCCAGGTCGCCCGGGTCAGGGCCGCTGTGCCGACCTGCGCTTCGGCCGGGTGCAGATGGGCGTGGACGTCGAACAGCCGCGCCGGCAGCCGCGCCGACAGGGTGGCCGCAGCGACCGCGTCCTGAGGCTGAAGTGTCCAGTTCGGATCCATGCCAACCTTCCTTCAGAATGACCCCCGGAGAACCCGGCTGGGGCGGGCGGCGACACCGCGGGGCCCGGGGCTCGGGACTAGACGAACGCGGGGATGTCGATGCCGACGCCGCCCTGCGCGGCTGAGGCGTGGGCGCAGATCCCGGCGGCGGTCCACTGCGCCGCGGTCACGGCGTTACTCCACGGGCTCCGCCCTTCGACGATACTGCGCACGAACTCATGCACCATGTGCGGATGCGAGCCGTGGTGGCCGCCGCCCTGCGCGAAGGAGAGGTGAGTGTGCTGCGCCGTCGCCTGGAAGCGGGTCGTGTGCCGGGCGATCTCGGACGGCAGCAAGTCCTGGCGGTCCGCCGGTAGCGGTCGGCTCGTAGCGAAGGAGCGCTTCTGGCCGGAAACCACAGGCGAGGCCTCAAACAACAGCGGGTCTTCGTTCTCCATCTGCCACTCGTAACACGCATCTTCGCCATAGATGACGAAGCTCTCCATGTACGGCCGGGCGCAGTGGAAAAGGGTGCGGGTCACCTCGGCCGCCAGGTCTGCTGTCTCAAGCTGGTAGATCGCCGTCTCAACCGGATACGGGTTGCCGTACTGGCGCTGCAACTCATCGCGCATGCGGCCCGAGCCGAAGCAATGCACCCGCACCGCCCGCGTCTCGGCCAGGGCCAGCAACGGCGCCACGGCGTGGGTAGCGTACCACATCGGCGGCAGACCGGCCCAGTAGGGTGGCCAGCACTCCATGTCCTGGTAATGAGCGCCGCGCAGAAACTGAAGGCGGCCGAAGCGCCCTTGCCGCCGCAGTTCCAGGGCGTGAAGGAACTGGCGCGTGTAGACGGCCGTCTCCATCATCATGTAGACGCATCCGGAGCGCCGTTGCGCCGCCACCACGGCGTGCAAATCCTTCAGCGTCGTGGCCATGGGCACGGTGCAGGCGCAGTGCTTGCCGACCTCGAGCACCGCCAGCGCCTGGCGTGCGTGATCCGGGATGCCTGAGACCAGATGCACCGCGTCGTAGTCGCTGGCGAGGACCTCACTGAAGTCGCGAAACACCGCGGCAAACTCGTATTTCTCCGTGATCGCCTTGAGCCGCCCCTCGTCGCGCTCGCACACCGCCACCCGACCGACGTCCGGGTGATCGAGGTAGATGGCGGGGAACCCGCCGCCGAACCCCAGTCCCACCACCACCACGCTGAGTTTGCCCTTCGCCATCGCCGCCGTCTCCTCGCTGCGGGGCCGTAGCCCCCCTTCCAAAACCACAGGTAAGTCACCGCCGCGCTCCGCTCCAGTACCATGCCCGGCGGCCTGAGCGAATGCAATGCTGGGGGGTCACCTCGCGGCACAGGTGCAAGTGGCCACGAGCGCGGCTACTGTAGACGCCGGTGGCGCGGTTTCACCCATTCAGGCGAAGGAGACGCAGATGACCTCAGACGGCAAAGTCCGCGTGGGTATTCTGGGCGGCGGCGGGATTCTGGGCGCGCATATGACCGGCTTCGCGAAGACTACCGACCGCGGTACGGTGGTGGTGGTTGCCGAGGCCAACCCCGGCCGCGACGAGGCCATCCGCAAGTTCCTCGGGGCGGACATCCGGATTGTGCGCGATTACCACGAGGTCCTGGCTATGCCCGAGGTCGACGTGGTCGACATTATCCTGCCGCATCATCTGCATATGCCGGCGACAGTCGCGGCGGCCCAGGCGGGCAAGCATGTGCTGGTGGAGAAGGTGATGGCGCGGAACATCTGGGAGTGCGACCAGATGATCGCCGCGTGCGAGCAGGCCGGAGTGACGCTTACCGTCTGCCACGACCGGCGCTACCACGGCGAGTGGATGGCACTCAAAGCGATCGTCGACAGCGGCGTGCTCGGTGACATCTTCTTCTGGAAACTCGACCACAACCAGAACGTGGTCATGCCGGCCGGCAGCTGGGCGCATTGGCGCGATGGCATCGGCGGCGGCGCCATCATGTCCTGCCTGACACACCAGATTGACGGCCTGCGCTGGTATGGCGGCGAGTTTGAGAGGGTCACCTGCATGACCTGCGTTCGCCCCGAGCGCATGCAGGGCGAGTTCCTCGGGGTCGTCACCGGCACGCTCAAATCCGGGGCCCTGGCGGAACTCTCGATCAACTGGTACACGCGCTCGAACCAGGGCGAGAACCGGCTGTGGTATGAAATGGTCCAGGTCTGCGGCAGCAAGGGCGAGGCCTACCGCATGGACGGCCGCGGCACCTACATCCGTCTGCACGACGCCGCGAACCAGGCCGCGGTGGAGCGCTATGGCGAAGCGGCCCTGACCGGCTTTGTTAAGGTCGAGTGCGGCACCTGGGGCGGCCATGAGCGCTGCATTACTGAGTGGCTCAAGATGTTGCGCCACGAACCCGCGCAGGTGATCAGCAGCGGCCGCGAGTGCCGGGGCACGGTCGAGGTCGCCGAGGCGGCCTACCGTTCGGTCGAGACCGGCAAGACCATCCAGCTCCCCATCCGGCCACGGCGCTGGAAGGCATCCGGGATGCCAGCGGCCCTGGCGGGCATCGTCAGTGCCCGCGAGGTCGCGTATCACGTCGATACCGGCGCCAAGCGCTGAGGCGCTTGGATGAGAACCACGGAGGGTCGACGGGTGACAGCCCGCCCTTGGAAGCCGGGTTCTCCGCAATTCGCCGCGGCAAACCGCGGTATACGGAGATGCCGAGTTCCACCCCGGCGAGCCGGGGACACGGCTTGTATGAGACTTGCAGCAACCTCGTAGGACACCAGGCGCTTCCCCTTCCGCCCGGAGCCCGCCGCGGCGGACTCCGGGCGTTGGAGGGCGCCGCTGCGTCGGCGCCGCGGCGGCCACGCCGATTCGACAGGCTCACGGTCTTCGACAGGGCCGCCCTCCAGGCGATCCGGCGCGTCCCGGCCGGGTGACTACTCAGGTGCAACTGCGTATCCTGCCCCAACGGGGCTGCGTACCCAAGCCGGAGCTCGAGACTCTGAGCGCCCCGGAGCGCTCGGCCGAAGTGCTACGCGACTTCCAGCAGTTCCCGGGTGACGCCGGCCAGCCGGCCGACCCGGTGCTGACGCGTACGTTGCGCGAGCAACTACGCCGGGCGCGGTGCTCATCGCGAGTGGCCGTGATCCTGGGCTGCCGTTTGCAGCTACCACCCGAGCTCGACAAGGAGTTCACGGTGCTGCACCTGGGGTTACCCGGTATGCCTGATCTGCGGCTGATCGCCACTGGCATTGGGCACTTGCCCGCCGGCCGACCGGCGGGGGCGGTGCCTTCTCGTTAGCGCAAGCAGGGGAAGGCACGGCGATCCGGCGCGGGCCGCGCCGCAGAGCGGGCAGGTGGGTACAAGATGACGGCGCCCTACCACCCGATCGCTTGCCTATACCCCCGGCCCGAAAAGCTCTCCAGCCGGGCCCAACTGCCTTCGAGCAGGGTGATGACCGGCATGTCAGCCTGCTGCTGAAGCAGGCCAGCGAACTCCGCGCGCAACTCTACGGCGTGGCCTTGGACGAGCGGATCCGCGACGCGGCGAGGTAGACGGGCGCCGTCCGTGCGGTCCATGGTCCCGGCGTACCGGGCCAGTGCCTGGGCCACCCTGCCGCTATGCCTCGCGGTCGGGTTCTGCTAGGTTCGCCACGGTCACATTGGCGAACTGCTGGTGCGCGACGACGCCGTCGTTGCGTACCAGCATTCCGCGCGGCGTGCCACCTTCGGCGCGGCAGCACACATTCGTGAGGCTCAGGCTATCGATGCTGCCCTGGTTGTGCAGGAAGTCCAGCGGCGTGGACGCCAGGTTGACGACGCTGGCCTGGGAGATGCCCAGGTGCTCGACCCTCGCGCCCTCGCCGATGCCGATGCAGGGCGCGACGTTCTCCACTATTTCGGTACGGCAGAAGCTGTTGATCTGCATGTTCCTGATGAACGTCTTGGGCGCCACCTTGAACAGGGGGTAGCGCGGGATGTACCCCGACTTGGCGTTGTCGGGCACCGGCGTTCGCGAGCAGAAGATGCCGTCGAAGACCAGGTCCGTGATCTCGCTCGGCTCGCCCGGATGGACGTTGTACTGGCCCAGGTTGGCGACGAGGTGGCTGAAGCTGCCGAAGACGTTGGCGACGCGCACCCGCCGGATGGGCGAGCCGTCCGACAGCAGACGCACCGCGGTGTACCCCCGCTCGCACCAGACGCCGTCCACCTGGATGTCCGTGATCGGCCCCCGGCTCATCTCGAACATCCAGCCGTCGTCGGCGTTCAGTGCCACCACGTCGTCGTTCGTGTCGCCCTTGAGGTTGGCGATGCGCCCCTGGTGGCAGTTGCCGTGCAGGTGGACGCCATCCATGTTGGGGCGCAGGAGGTTGTAGTCGAAAGTGATGTCCTCGACCGTAAAGCGCCGGATATTGGCCATCTGGATGCCGAAGGTCTCAGGGTCCTTGAGCGTCAGTTGCGAAATCCGCAGGTCTTCGACGCGGTTGAACTGCAGCAGCACGCCGAGATAGCGCGCCGGATCGTAGGGCACTCGCCAGTTCTGGCCGTTCTGGTGGTACTCGCAAGTCTGGTGGGCGTTGTTGCCGTCCCAGATGCCGCCCTGCACCGTGATGCCCCGGCTGAGCGCTCCGTGGTCGGCATTGGTCAGCATGTGGGCGTGG
Organism: uncultured Victivallales bacterium; assembly: GCA_903834675.1. Next base: position 10,255 of record CAILKC010000885.1, read on the forward strand.
GCATGGGCGGCCAGGCGGACCACGGCGTTGCGGTCGGCCAAGAGCGCCTGACCCGAATGCATGACCAGCGTCCGACTGATGAGGTAGTGTGCCGACGGCACCGGCAGATGGATGACCGCAGCCCCGCTGTCCAGCGCTGCCTGCAGGCCGGCGGTGTCATCATGCGCGCCATCACCGCGGACACCCGGAAGCTCCAGCACATTCACGTGGTGCATGACCCCATCCTCCAGAAGAACCCAAGCCTGCCGACAACCCGCTCGCGCCCTCCCGACGAGCCGGGGAAAGCGCTGAAGCGCTCGCTACCAGCCAGGACGCCGCGCCGGCAGCGAGAGCCAATGTACCACCACTCCAGCCCCTGGCGCGGGACGTACGGCAACGCCCCATGGCTGTTTCAAGGAACCGCCGGTGGCGGCTGCGGGACGACCGCGCGGCAGCGCCTCCAGGGGTCCGCGTTCGCCAGTCCCGCAGGGCCGGGACGCCTCGCGGTAATGGCGGCGAGCGGGCGAAGCCCGCGTCGACCGCCGACTCCTGTGCGGGTTTGCCGGACTTTGGAGTGGCCCTGGCGACTCCCCCGCGCGCCACTGGTGTGCGCCGTAGTATGTTAGCGCGAACCGAGCCTGAAGCCCTGCGGAGCGCGGGTGGCGCTGCCGCTCGCCCGCCGGCAAGTCTGGATGCACGCACACTGAAAGAGCACCGATGAACCTGCGACTCCTGGCGCTACGAGTTCTGCCGGGAAGGGCTGGACGACTACCGCTACGTGCGGGCCCTGCTGGCGGTCAGCCGGCAGCGCGGCGCCCAGGTCGAGCAGGAGGCAGCGGCATTGGTCCAGGAAGCCATCGCGGACATTACCGCCGACGTGAGCGACGTCACCCGTGCCGAGCGCTGGCGGTGCGGCTGGCCGAGATGATCCTGGCGTTCGGAAAGGGCACGCCATGAGCCCCCTGCTCCAGGCTGTCGTCCAGCGCCGGAAGCTCACGCCCGGGCTGTGGACGCTGGTCGTCGGCGGCGACGGCAGCGCCTTCAACGGGGAAGACCTCTTGGCACGGAGGCGTTTCCGCGGCTATTCGTCGTTATGGGTCAAGGAAGCCGGGGCGTACGAGTTCGGCCTCGAGCCCGACGTCGGTTCAGACAACCAGGAGTGCATATGAAGCCCGACAGAACGGAGACCGCCTGCCTGCGAGAGCTGGCGAAGCGCTACATGGACGCCTCTGCCAGCCAGGAGCACGAACGGACGAAGGAGCTCTGGCGCCGCCTGCATGACCGCAGGATGCAGCGGCCCATGATCTACATCTGGGTCATCATCTTCACCGACGAGTTCGAGGAGGTGGCCAACCCCGTGTGCCGCCATCCGCTCTTCCGGGAAGCGGAGAAGCGGCTGCGGATCGACCTGTACCACCATTCCACGGGGGACGACTACCTGCTGGAGCCGTTCATCGATTTCTGGGCCGTGCGCAAGGGGATGGAGAACGGTCCCTGGGGGATCCGGACCCACATCGTCGAATCCAAGGGCGGCGCGTACAAGGCCTACGCCGACCCGCCGCTCAAAGACCTTGCTGACCTGAGCCTGCTTCGGCCCGCGGGCCACCACATCGACGAAGCGGCCACCGCCGTGAACCTGAGCCTGCTGCAGGACGCGATCGGCGACATCCTGCCGGTGAGCGTCATCCGCCAACCGCACTACAGCGCCAGCTTCCCGGTGTTCCTGCCGCACTTCCGGGGGCTGGAACAGGTCATGATCGACATGGTGGACAACCCCGCCGACCTGCACCGTCTGCTGGAGAAGATGCTGGCAACGACGCTGGCGGCCATGGACCGGGCCGATGCCGCCGGCGACTACCGTACCGCCGATGCATCTGTCCAGTCCGCTCCCTACAGCAGCTACACCCCCGACCCCTTCCCGGTGCGGCCGGCCCGGCGGCAGGATCTATGGTGTTTCGCGCAGGCCCAGGACTTCACCCTCATCTCCCCGCAGATGCACGACGAGTTCGCGCTCCGCTACCAGCAGCCGATCATGGAGCAATTCGCGGCCAGCGCCTACGGCTGCTGCGAGGACCTGACGCGCAAGATCGACATCCTGCGCAAGGTCAAGAACCTGAAGATGATCTCCGTGGCCCCGGCCGCCAACCTCGAGAAATGCGCTGAGCAGATCGGCTCGGACTACGTCGTCTCCTGGCGGCCGAATCCTACGGACCAGGTCTGCACCTCCTTCGACCACGAGCGCATCCGGCGGACCATCCGCGAGGGCTGCCAAATCCTGAACCGGAACGGCTGTCACTACGAGATCAACCTCAAGGACGTCGTGTCGCTCTGCGGCGAGCGCGAGCGTCTCCGGGAATGGGTATCCATCGTGCGGGAGGTGATCGGCGGAATGTGACCGCGACCCCCTGACTTCGCCAAGAAACTCTGCCCCCACGCCAGGCTCACACCTACCCTATAGACAGCTATGACGCTCGGACTTCTTCTGCAGTCTATAGCGTAGGTGTGACGCTTGCGGTGATCCCCGAGCTATAGGGTCAGTGTTCCCGGTAACCTGCCGGCTGTGGGAAGTCCGGCTCCGGTTCGGGCGGGGCGAAAGGCGCGGAGCAGGCGAACGCGAGGGTCTGCTGCGCCGGGCCGCCAGAGCGGGAGCGGCGGCGGTGCGGCGTCAGCCAGCACCCATTGGTGTACGCCCAGCATGGGCGCGCGCTTATGGGGTGCCCCGATCCGGCCGGTTCTGCCGGGTCAGCCAGTTCCCTATGCGTGACCAAGATACCCGCACGCCCGGCGGTGGACAAGGTTGGCAGCGACCCTCAACGATACCCCGCGGCGGGCGCGGCAGCAATGGGCGGGGGCCCCGCAGGGCGCAGGTCAGCTCCGTAGGGGTTTGCTTGTATGAGAACCGCAGAAGGTCGAATGACCCAAGACCCATGACGAATGGCAGAATCACCGACACGGCAACCGCGGTTCTCATTCCGCTATGTCCAGCCCCGAACCCTGAATCCTTGTATGAGACTTGCCGCAACCTCGTATGACACCAGGCGCTTCCCATTCCGCC
>CAILKC010000886.1 GCA_903834675.1 uncultured Victivallales bacterium
CATGACGAAGGGCAGAATCCCCTGCCGCGTCACCGGAGTTCTCTGGCGGTCATGTCCGGCACCAGCCGGGGATCCTGCTGACCCCTGAACTCTGTTTTCCTCTCCGCCGTCTCCCTCTCCGTCTCCTCCAGTCGCCGTTTCCCCGTCTCGCCGTCTCGCCGTTTCCTGAACCCTAGGCCCTGAGGTGTCACCACCTACGGAACTGACCTGCGCCCACCCGTCCCGCAACCTTCGCCGCCCCGCAGGCGTCCAAGGCCTGGCGACACCGGCGCCGGAGAGGCCCTGCCGCGACCACGGCGGTCGTTAGGGCCGCGGAGCAACCGGGGAATGGAAGGAGCACAAGATGGCAGATCATGTCTATGGTTCGCTGGAGTTGACGGGGTCCTCGACGGAAGGGACCGACCAGGCGGTCAAGGCGGCGCTGGCCAAGGCCAAGACCCTGGTCAAGAACATCCGCTGGTTCGAGGTCCTGGCCACGCGTGGCTACCTGCATGACGCGGACAATCTGTACTGGCAGGTGACCATCAAGGTCGGCTACACGATGGATACCTGAAGCGCCCCGGTCAGGGCGAAGCCTGAAACGAAGAACCCGAGAGGCCAGAGCGCCCCTCGGGTTCTTTGTTTTCGGTCCTGCGGCACCCCGCCACGTCGAGTGTGGGGTATGCTAGCCCTTCGGTCACCTGCCCTCGGGTTTGGCTCAGGGCTTCGGGTAGTCCTTGATCTCGGCGAGGGCTTTCTCGATGTCCTCTTGCGGCAGCTCGAAGTCTTTGAGTTTGCCGCTCATGTAGGCTTCGTAGCCCTTCAGGTCCATGAGGCCGTGTCCGCTCCAGCACAGCAGGATGGTTCTCTCCTTGCCCTCTTCCTTGGCACGATTGGCTTCATCGATGGCCACGGCGATGGCGTGGGAGGTCTCCGGGGCCGGGATGAAGCCTTCGGTGCGGCACCAGAGCATGGCCGCGGCGTAGCACTTGAGCTGCGGATAGGCGCGCGCCTCGATCAGCTTGTCGAGCAGCAACTGGCTGACGATCGGCGCGATGCCGTGGTAGCGCAGTCCGCCCGCATGCACCGGCGCCGGCATGAACGTATGTCCGAGCGAGTGCATGGGCAGCAGCGGCGTGGTCATGGCGGTGTCGCCGAAGTCGTAGACGAAGGGCGCCCGAGTCATGGTGGGGCAGGCGGTCGGCTCGACCGCGATGATCCGGACGGTCTTGCCGTGGATCTTGTCACAGACGTACGGTAGGGCAATGCCGCAGAAGTTAGAGCCGCCGCCGGCGCAGCCGATGACGACATCGGGGTAGGCGTTGATGGTGGCCATCTGCTTCTGAGCTTCCAGGCCAATCACGGTCTGGTGCATCATGACGTGGTTCAGCACGCTGCCCAGCGAGTACTTCGAGTACGGTGTGCGAACCGCGTCCTCAACCGCTTCGCTGATGGCGATGCCCAGGCTGCCGGGCGTGTCGGGGTCCTTGGCCAGGACGGCGCGACCGGCCGCGGTCTCCATGGATGGACTGGCCACGCAGGTGGCCCCCCAGGTCTGCATCATCAGCTTGCGGAACGGCTTCTGATCGAAGCTGATGCGGACCATGTAGACCTTGCACTCCAGGTCAAACTGCTGGCAGGCGAAAGCGAGTGCGCTGCCCCACTGGCCGGCGCCGGTCTCGGTGGTGAGGCGCTTGGTGCCGAAGACCTTGTTGTAGTACGCCTGGGGCAGGGCCGTGTTCGGTTTGTGGCTGCCAGCCGGGCTGACGCCTTCATTCTTGTAGTAGATCTTCGCCGGGGTGCCCAGGGCCTTCTCCAGGTTGCGGGCCCGTACCAGCGGCGAGGGGCGGTACATGAACAGCTTCTCCAGCACCGGTTCGGGAATGTCGATCCAGCGCTGGCTGCTCATCTCCTGCTCGATCAGGTTCATCGGAAAGATGGCCGCCATGTCGTCGGCGGTGACCGGCTTGCCGGTTCCAGGGTGCAGCGGTGGCCGCATGCCGTGCGGCAAGTCTGCCAGGATGTTGTACCACTGGCGCGGCATGTCCTTCTCGCTCAACAGAATCTTAGTCGGGTCGCTCATGGCTGAATCCTTTCCCGCTCCACCCCGGTCCATCCGCAGGTGTTTCGATGCGACGAAACAATAGAACGGCATAGGCCTGCTGTCAAGGCGGTCGGGCGGGAGGACATGGCTTTCATTTTTCGGGTCATGAGCGCACTGGCTCGGGGTATCCCCACGTACGGCGGAAGCCCCGGCAGTGCCGGGGCGGACCGTCGGCTCCAGGCGAGAGGCTGGTGAGCCGATGGCTCTGCAAGAGCCTCTCCTATGACACCAGGCGCTTCCCATTCCGCCTTTCATCCGCCGCGGCAAGCATTTTCTACGGCCAATGACTTGGACTCAATGCTGTCCCACGGCCGAACCGGACAGCAGCGAAGATCGATTTCACCACGAAGAACATGAAGGACCTGAAGTGGGATGGCCACCA
>CAILKC010000887.1 GCA_903834675.1 uncultured Victivallales bacterium
ATCTGTGGCCGGTCAAGATCGATCACGGCCAGCTCGACCAGATTCTGGCGAACCTCTGCATCAACGCTCGTGACGCTATCGCCGGAGTTGGTAGAGTCACCATCGAGACGGCGAACGTCACACTTGACCAGGCGTATTGCGCCAAACACCCAGGCACGGCTCCCGGCGAGTACGTTGGGCTGGCCGTCAGCGACACGGGCTGCGGTATGAGCAAGGACGTGCTCGCCCACATCTTCGAGCCGTTCTACACCACCAAGGAGGTGGGCAAGGGGACGGGCCTAGGATTGGCCACCGTGCATGGGATCGTGGAGCAGAACCACGGACACATCGAGGTCCAGAGCGAGGTGAGTAAAGGGACAACCTTCCGTATCCACCTGCCACGAGCAACCTCGGAGGCTGACACGGGACCGGTTGCCGTGACCCCAGAGAGACTGCCCCGTGGTACGGAGACGATTCTGCTGGCCGAGGACGAGAAGTCCGTCCGCCTCACGTCACGGCTGTTCCTCGAAGCCCTGGGCTACACCGTGTTGGCGGCTGAGACGCCAGAAGAGGCCCTGCGCCTGGGTGGCGCACACGCAGGCCCCATCCATCTGCTGATCACCGACGTGATCATGCCCGGCATGAACGGACCCGACCTGGCGGCATTCCTGACCGGCGAGCACCCCAAGCTCAGATGCCTGTTCATGTCCGGGTACACCGCCGACGTGATGCTGCATCGTGGCACCTTGAAGGAAGGCATGCCGTTCCTTCCCAAGCCCTTCTCGCGGGACGATCTGGCCCGCAAGGTGCGCGAGGTCCTGGACGGGGACTAGGTGATCGCTATTGCGGAACGGCACCGAGTGCCATTCGCGTCGTCACGTTGACGTGCCCGTTGCTTGTGAGTAACTCGTGACCGCCACGCCCCGCTCTCAGCCCAAGCCCAGCAACCCCCCATTCACCCGCAGCCATTCCTTGCGCTCCAGGTAATCCGGCAGATACAGCCCCAGCATCTTCCAGAACGCCTTCGAGTGGTCATGGTGCCGCAGGTGGCACAGCTCATGGACCACCACGTAGTCGAGGATCCGCAGCGGGGCCATGGCGATGCGCCAGTTGAAGTGGACTGACCGGTCCCGGTAGCAGCTCCCCCATTGCCGGCGGTAGTCCCTGCCCCCCACCGGCCCCAGCTCGACCCCCATCTGCTCCACATGGAGCCGAGCACGCTGGCGGAGTTTCTCCAGCGCATGGTCTTTGTACCAGACCGTCAGTTGCGCCACGATCCGGTGCTCACGCTCCTGAGCAACCAATCCCGCTGGCACACGGACATGGAACCGTCCGTTCTTCAGCTCGACGCTTTGTTCGGCCCCGGTCTCGACCTTCAGCCGGTAGTTGCCGCCAAGGTCAGCCAGGGTCAGCGGGTACGGGTCTTTCCACTCCAGGAAATGTTCGGGCAGCGCACTGACGGTGCCCATCCTGGCCTGGTCCTCGGCATTGAACAAGGGTCCGAGATCACACGCCGACAATGCATCCAGCACAGCCTGGGGCCGGTTCGGCGAAGCCTATCTCCGGTGCTTCCAGTAATCCGGATCCCTTACGCCAAGTCGTTTCCAGGCGCGGGCAAAGACCTCTTCCCCTGGAACTGGCGTTACCTTGCCCGAGCGAAGCTCAGCCAGGCGTCGGCGCGCGGCCTCTGCCCATCTCCGGTCGATGTCAGTCTCTGGCGCGTTAAGGCTGCGCAGGATACACTCCGCAACCAGGGCCCGCTCCTCCACCGGTAGAGCGACCGCCTCCGCGATCAGTTCCTTCGTCGTCATCGGCTCGTACCGCCAGTGCAGTTGAAGACCTCTGGTTCGACTCCAATGCCCCCCAACTTAGGGCCAGCGGCGATGCCGACTGCCCGGATCGAGGAACGTAGGGCGCCACTCCGCTGGCGCCATCATGTCGCGAACGGAGTCGCGACCTACTTTCTCCGCACCACCGGCTTAATTTGGGGGGCATTCGGTTCGACTCTATCCTGCCACCGGCTTTGATGCAACGACCTTCCCGCCGAACACGTAAGGCCAGTAACGTCCGCCGCGGACCCTGGAGGGCGAACCTCCACGGGCGCGGACGCGCCGGTGAGCCGTATGCCACAAGGTCGCGTACGTAATGCCTCAGTCAAGTCTGCCGCGGCGGGTCAGGCGGTCTTGCTCCCCCCTGTCAGGAGTCCCGGCTTCAGCCGGTCCTCATTCCGCCTCAAGGCGGTACTCCTGACGCCAGGCCTCATCGCGGGTCTCCACTGAGGCATTACGTCGCGGACCGCGACCGCGGCTCAGCGGGGCAGGCGTCGATAAGCGCTAACTTACCGCGCTCCGCGCGGTAAGAAAGCTGTGTCCAGCCACAGCACTCCAAAGCGCCACACGTTGTTGTGGCGCAGTATTATACCGCGTGGCGTAATCGCCGCGCTTTGGACTGCGACGGCGGGACGCCGCTTTGGCTCCAGAGGAGCCGGACACGAGTCTGCTGATTCTACCTTTATGTATCTGCAGAACAATGAGATATGGATAACTCTATAGACAAACAAGTTAGCGCTTATGAGCCTGCGCCCCCGGGGAGCTTCGCCCTCCACAGGGACCGCTGCCTTCGACCCGATCATCACACCCTCACCCGCACCCGCCCCGTCAGCAGGTCTTGCATCAGGGCTTTCTTGAGGGACTGGAGCCGAACCCGCTTATCCTCGTGCGACAGCAGCCTGCCCTGAAGCCCATTCAGGACGGCAGTGATGCTCTGCTGCTCAGTGAGCGAGGGCAACGGCAGCGGGAAGTGCCGCAACTGAGTTGCATTGATGGAAGCCAGATTCGTCGTCTGCTTGGCTGACCCAAGGAAGTACCGTTTGCCCATCGAGCTTGCCGAGTAGAACGCAAGGTAATCGGGCAGCATGCGTGGGCCGCACCGTACGGCGAATACGTGGTTCTGGTGGAGCATGGGCGATAGCAGCACCGGCACTTCCTGAGCAGCGGTTCATTCGACGGGTACTGGCTTTTCAGCCCCAACCTGAAAGAGGTCGGGCCTGTAGGAGAGACGCAAGAACAGGTTGGCCTGTTCAAGCGAATGTGCGCAGAGCGACGGGCGC
>CAILKC010000888.1 GCA_903834675.1 uncultured Victivallales bacterium
ACCTGCGCCAGTGGGGGTAACTCAAGCTCGAAAGCGGTCAAGAAAGCCTGAATCTGCCCCGCCTCGCCCTCGAGGCTGATCTGGACCCCGTCCGGAGTGTTGCAGACTGTCCCCGCCAGGCCGTGCCGAAGCGCCAAGCGGTACACGAAGGGCCGAAAGCCGACCCCCTGCACCACCCCGGTCACGGTGAGGACGCGCCGCAAGATCACGACCGGGATCCTTTCTTGGCCTCGATGCGGTCCAGCAGCCAGGTGTACCAGCCCTCGAGCCCGACTGCCTGCGTGCAGGACACCGTCAGCAGCGGCAGCCCGTTCTTGATCTTCAGCATGTCTTGCCGGAAGCGCTCCAGGCTGAAGTTGGTGTAGGGAATCAGGTCGGTCTTGTTGACCACCACGAGGTCGGCCTTGAGGAACGCCGTGGGATACTTGCCGGGCTTGTCGTCACCCTCGGTCACGCTGAACAACAGGACCGCGGCATCCTCGCCCAGATCAAAGGCGGCCGGGCAGACCAGGTTACCCACGTTCTCGATGAACAGCACATCGAGGGCAGCGAGGTCGATCTGGGCCAGCGCGCCGTCGACCATCTCGGCGCTGAGATGGCAGCCCCCGTCGGTGTTGATCTGTACCGCTTGCACCCCGGCCCGGCGCACGCGCTCGGCATCGCGGTCGGTCTGCAGGTCGCCTTCAATAACCGCCATCCGGACCTTATCGCGCAGGGCCGTCGCCGTGCATTCGAGCAGGCTGGTCTTGCCCGATCCTGGCGAACTGAGCAGGTTGAGCACCAGCAAGCCATGCTCGGCAAAACGCCGCCGCAGGGCCGCTGCCGCCTCGTCATTCCCGGAGAGCACACGCTGAGTAACCCGTAGCCTTTTCATTCCACCTCCAGCCATTCAATCTCCACCGCCTCGCCACTGAGCACGTCCACCTCGGCCGCCTGACACTCCGGACAGCGATAGTCGTTACGGAGCGGCTGAAAGCGCTGCTTGCAGGTGCGGCAGCAGACCTCCACCGCCTTGGGGCTGAACTCCACCTCGACCCGCTCCCAGTGTTCCTCGGCAAACGCGGCTTCCAGGCAGAAGCTGAGGCTCTGCGGGTCCACGCCGGCCAACTCGCCGAGGCTGACCCCGGCCCGTAACAGCCGCGTCGACCCGCTGCGCTCCATCTCCCCACGCAACGCTTCGACAATACCCAACGCTATGGACATCTCATGCATACTTACACCTGCCCTTCCGACAGCCGCGGCGCCAGGCGGTTCCCCGCGGCTGAGCGCAGGTCAGTTCTGTAGGGGTTTGCTTGTCTGAGATGTGGAGCAACCTCGTAGGACACCAGGCGCTTCCCATTCCGCCCTTCGTCCGCCGCGGCGAACGAGGGGCGTTGGAGGGCGCCGCTGCGTCGGCGCCGCGGCGGCCACGCAGGGCCGCCCTCCAGGCGCTCCGGCGCGTCCCGGCCGGATCGGAATGGGCCCCGCGTCGGCAAGTCTCATTCCGGTATGCCCGGCCGCAGCTGGGGGCTCGGTTGAACCCTGGGTCAGGGCTCCTGGAGCACCACCAGCGCGGGCGAGTTGGCCTCGCCCGGGGCCGCAAAGAAGCGGGCGGTAAGGGTGTAGCCCTCGGAGCCGCGCAGGGAAAAGGCCAGGCGCCCGGTCTTCGAGGCCTGCTGCGCCAGGCCCGTGACGTCCAGTTCGAAGCCGCAGTCACGGGGGCTGCCAGCCGGGGAAAACTGCGCCAGTGGCTCGGCTGGCAGGGGCGTATCCCAGGCCGGTGTTGTCCCCGGCGGCACCTCGATGCGCCAGAGCGTACACGAGCCGTAGCGGTCGCTCTCGCCGGGGTCCTGGCGGACGAACAGACGCAGCTTGGCCCGGGTCAGGGGCATGGCCCCCAGCGCGCCCAGATCGAAGACCAGGAAGGCGCGCCGGTCACTCCCGACGTCGGCCGTCGGGTTGCCGCACAGCAGGGGCGGTACGGGGGAAACGGCCCCTGCCTGGGTCACCACCGTCACCACCGGAGCCAATGCGGTGGTGCGGGCCCGGGCATCCGGCACCTGGACGCTGAGCGTATCGTAGGCCGTGAAGTCGCCAAGGCGGGCCACCAAGGCGAGGGTGTAGCCGCCCGGCCGTGCGAAGCGTACCTCGGTCGTGAGCGCCGACGGCTCACTGAAGACCACCGGCGCCGGCCCGGCCGCGCCACGCCACTCGGTGAGCGTCCCTCCAACCAGCGGCTGCCCGGCCGGTAGCGCCCCCGCGACGCTGGCCACCGTCGCGCCCGGCTCCAGGCACTGGTCCGCTCCCGCCTCCGGCTGTGGCGGGGCCGAGAGCTTGAGTGCCAGGCCGGTGTCATCAACGTAAACCGTCCCGGTGCCGGACTTCACGATGCGGACGGTCAGGTTGGGGGCAGTGGCCGTGAACGACACCGTGAGGCGCTTCCATGAGGTCGCCGTGGCGGGTTCGCTGAAAACCGCCTCGCCACCGGCTCCGGGGTCCACGCTCAGGCGCACGGTCGCCTCCGTGCTGGCGCACTTGACAAAGGCGGCAAATTCGTAGCGCTGGCCGGGCAAAAGCCGAGCCGCTACCTGCTCGGCGCCGTCCTCGCCGGGCGCGCTCAGGACCAAGCTGAAGCCGTAGCGGCTGGTCCGTGTCTCCGGCGATTCCTCGAAGCCGCCGGCGTGGACCGCTTTCGCCGACTTCACTCCCGTGGCCGTCCAGGGGGCGATGGCGCCATCGTTCTGGCCGCCGTAGGTGCTGCCACAGAACTCGAAGCAGGCGTTGCGCAGCAGGTTCGCGTAGGGCGTCTGGGTGCGCTTCCACGCCAGCTCGGGCGCCTTGCCGAAGTCATGCCCGGGGCGCCAGGGCTCGACGCCCGCCTCGTAGGCGCCGATGTCCGGAGCGGTCCCGGAAAAGCCCTGGTTGAGGCCGCTCAACGGCGCCCCGCGGTCCACGCAGGCGTCCGGGATGACCAGGCGTGGGGCAGGGGGTAGTGCGCCCGTCAGCCCGGCCAGGTTGTTGGCGGCGAAGACCTCGGGCTGAAACTCGAGGGCGTCGCGGACCAGGTTGTTGACCAACAGGTTGCCGAACATGCCATCGACCTCCTGGCCAGGCCAGCGCCCCCAGTGACCGACCTTGCCCAGGACAGTGTTGTGGGCGACGAGGTTGTAGCCTGAGGGGCGGTTGAGTTGCAGGCCCAGGCCGGGGCAATCCCAGATGACATTGTGGTGTAAGAGGAAGTTGTGCGAGTAGTTATCCAGATACAGGCCACTGGCGCAGGCCTTGGCCCGATTGCCGTGGAACCAGTTGTGGTGAATCTCGGTGCCCCCGCCATCGACGCCCCCGCCGTAGACCATACCGAGGTCCTGGGTGAGCAGGCCGACCTCGCGGACCTCGTTGTACTGGATGAGATGCTCCCGTCCGCGGGGCTGCAGGCCATCCCGGCCGCAGAACTCCAGGGTGTTGTGACTGACCAGATGCCCGACCCCGCCCAGAGTCACCGGCGAGGCATAGCAGCCCATGGTGTCGATGTGGTGAATCCAGCAGTTGACGACGGCGTTCCCTTCCCCGGTCAGCTCCACCCCGGCCCCGCTGCTGTAGGCGATCTCGCACTCGCGGATGACATTGCCACGGCCGGAAACCGAGATACCGGTCGGCTCTCTCAGGCCGCCCTCGGTCTCCCCGCCACGGGTGTGCGACAGGTAGCTCAACCGCAGGCCCTGCAAGAGGCAGGCCTCGGCCTCGCGCAGGTCAACGCTGGCCGCCAGGATGCGGACCCCGCGAACCTGCACCTGCTTGCGGCCACGGAGGTCGAAGGCAAGTTGCCGACGCTTGAACAGGACCTCGTCGCGGCGTGGATCCTGACCGGCAGGGAGTTGCAGATACAGTACCTTGCCCTCGGCATCGTAAGCCCACTCGTGATCCGCATCGGGGCGCTGTCGGCCCCCCGTGACCACGAACTCGCCGCCCTTGGCCGGGTTCATGTGGGTGACAATCCAGGACGACTTCGAGGGCACGACGTCCAGCCGCGCGGCGGCGCGGTCGAAGCCGCTCGCCAGCGCGGTCCAACTGCTCCACTTGGCGCCGGCGATCACCCAGACCACGGCGCCCTGCCAGCTGTCTGCCAGCGGCGAGGTGGCCAGTGCCGCCGAGACCAGCCCCGCCTCGTTGCTGCCCGCCTCCAACGGCGCGCCGTCGGGCGTGAACGGATCGCCGTCGCGGTCATTGGGCCAGCGCGCTTCGGTCAGCATGCGGCCAGCGTAGAACACCTGCGTATTGCGGCCGAAATCGCGGTCGAGAGGCGCCCGCCAGACCCGTCCCTCGTGCGCTTCCCAGCCGGTGATGGGGTCAGCGCCAGAGACGAGGACCTCGCCCTCGGCCTGGAACACCAGCGGCGCGGCGGCGGTGCCATCGCGGGCCGGAGTCACGGTTTCGCCGTACCTTCCCGCCCCGAGGTGGCAGGTATCGCCGGCCTGCATGAGTTGGGCGGCGCGGCCGATCGTGCGGAAGGGCTGTTCGGACGAGCCGGTGGCAGCGTCGTCTCCAGCCGACGAGACCCAGAAATCGGCAGCGGGAAGAGCCCAGACCGTCAGCCAGAAAGCGAAGGCGAATGGCTTCATCAGAATCACTCCTGTACCGAGAGTTCACCGCGACCCGTCAGGCGCACCGTCAGGCAGCCGAGTTCAGCGTTGTAGCGTGGCGTCGGCTTGCCGGGACCGCTCCAGGTTATCTGTGCCGGCGCCGCGGGCACTCCCGCCACCTGGATGTCGTAAGCGCCCGTGGGCCAAGGCTCGATCGCGACCCGAAAACCGCCCGCAGAGACCGCCTGGGCAGTCGGCACGATGCGGCCCGGGGCGAGAATGCGGGTTCGCCGGGGTCCGACCACGCAGAGGTCGAGCAGCGGCGCCTGCCCGTAGGCGTCCGGCAGGCCCGCCTGCACGGTTCCCGGGTTGATGGCGGGGCCGTCACTGCGCTGCTCGCGCAAGTGGTAGAAGTCGGGGAGCAAGCCC
>CAILKC010000889.1 GCA_903834675.1 uncultured Victivallales bacterium
CTCCGTCGCCGAGGCGGCCTGGGGCTACCACCCAGAGGAGTTGGTGGGTCGGCTGCACTTCTACGACCTGCATCCAGAAGCGGGGCGCGAGGAGTTCAAACAGGCCGCCTTTGCGATCTTCGCGCGCCGCGAATCCGTCGCGAACCTGGAGAACGAGCTACTGCACAAGGACGGGCGCGTCGTCTGGGTCAGCACCAACGGCATCCCCTTCCTCAACCCCGACGGCAGCCTGGGCGGTTACCGCGGCAGCGATGTCGACATCACCGACCGCAAGCAGGCGGAGGCTAGGAGGTTAGCGCTCGAAGCCCAGCTTCATCAGGCGCAGAAGCTGGAGTCGGTAGGACGGCTGGCAGGCGGCGTGGCGCATGACTTCAACAACCTCCTCACGGGCATTATCAACTACGCCGAGCTGTGCCGAGATGGGCTGCCGTCAGAGCACCCCGTTCGCGGCTACCTGGACGAAATCACCGCCGACGCTCAGCGCTCGGCGGCTATCACCCAGCAGCTCCTAGCCTTTGCCCGCAAGCAGGCCGTCGCGCCCAAGGTACTGGACCTGAACGATACGTTGGCCGGTATGCTCAAGATGCTACGACACCTGATCGGCGAGGACATTGCCGTGAACTGGATGCCGGGCACGCACCTGTGGCCAGTCAAGATCGATCCTGGCCAGATCGACCAGATTCTGGCGAATCTCTGTGTCAACGCCCGTGACGCCATCGCCGGGGTGGGCAAGGTCGCCATCGAGACCATGAACACGACGTTCGACAACGCCTACTGTGCCGCGCACGCCGACACGACCCCCGGCGAGTACGTTGGGTTAGCCGTCGGAGACACGGGCTGCGGCATGAGTAAGGACGTGCTCGACCACATCTTCGAGCCGTTCTTCACGACGAAGGTGGTGGGCAAGGGTACCGGCCTGGGACTGGCGACCGTGTATGGGATCGTGGAGCAGAGCCATGGGCACATCGCGGTCCAGAGCGAAGTGGGCAAGGGGACAACGTTCCGTATCTACCTGCCCCGCGCGGCCAGAGAGCCCGAGACGGCAGCGGTGACCGTGGCCCCGGTGGAACTGCCCCGTGGCACCGAGACGATCCTGGTGGCAGAGGACGAGAAGTCTGTCCGGGTCATCGTGCGGCTGTTCCTCGAAGCCCTGGGCTACACCGTGTTGGCGGCGGCAACGCCGGAAGAGGCCCAGCGCCTGGCTGGCGCACATGTAGGCCCCATCCACCTACTGATCACCGACGTGATCATGCCCGGCATGAACGGACCCGACCTGGCCGAGCGGCTTGCCGAGGAGCGCCCCAAGCTCAGATGCCTGCTCATGTCGGGCTATACTGCCGACGTGCTGGCGCACCGTGGCACGCTGGGCGAGGGCATGCCGTTCCTTTCCAAGCCCTTCTTCCGGGACGGCCTGGCCCGCAAGGTGCGTGAGGTGCTCGACGGGGACTAGGAAGGGGTCTTTGGCGGATGGTGTCGAATGCTCTTTGCTACGCTGCGAGCGGCCTCACCCCTGCGGCGGCTCGCCTGGCCGGCCTCCAAGGCTGCGAAGTTTCTGCCGACAGCCTAACGGCTTGTGGAGTCCGTCTGGAGCGCTGAAGGCGCGCTGCGATACCAGATTGCCAGGTCGAAATCAACGCTTCTTGGTTCGAATCGGCAGACGCCAGGTCTGCTGCGCCAAGCTGACCAGCATGCGGATGGGCGTGAAGGTCGCCTGTTGCAGGTTGGAGAAGATGTCGGTCATCATGTAGTGCAGCGCGTCGCGCGTCGCCAGACTCCGCTCCTCTTTCAGGAAGAGGATGCAGCACAGGGCCGCGGTCCGCAGGACGGCCGAGGCGAGGAAGAGCACCCCATGCGAGGTCAGGGGCCAGCCCAGCAGCGTTGTGCGCCAGGCGGGCCCCAGCCACTGGGCCACCAACCCGCCGAAGAGGCCGCTGGCGGTGCCCGCAATGGCCACGGCCATGCTGTTGATCGCGACCGCCGCCGAACTGGCCCGGGCCCGGTTGCCGCTGTCCGCCAGGCGCAGCAGTAGGTTGAATCCCGCCAGCTCCATGCCCGGCCAGGCCAGCACCGCTGTCAGTACGGCGATATAACCGGGAATCCAGCTGGTGCGGGTCACCAGAATCCAGGTATTAGCCCCATTGATGACAATGATCCCGGCCAGCAGCAAAGCCGGCTTAGAGCCGAAGCGGTCGACGATGCGGCCCCAGAAGGGATACACCGCCATCGACACCAGGGTCGGCACCGTGATCAGCAGCAGATTCGCCCGGGTATTGCTCATGCCGACCTCGTCGAAGACATACAGCCAGACGAACTGCCCCACAAAGCCGGTGGCGAAGGTCATCAGAGCCGAGTAGCCTAGGAAGATGCGGAAGGCCGGGTTGCGTAGGGGTTGCCGGACCAGTTCAGCCAGGGTCAGGGTCGGGTGATGATGCAAGGGCTTGGGGTCGGGCACCCGCAGAAACAGCAGGATGTCGACCATGCCGAGCACGCCAGCGGCCGCAAACAGGGCGCTGATCACATCCCGCAGCAGCCGTTTCTGTGTCTCATCCGGCCAGTCCAACGCCATGCCGGCCAAGAGCGATAGCACCAGCCCCACAGACTGCCCGAACTGGATGCGGCGGGCGTTGAAGCGCCCGCGGATGCGCGCCGGAATCACATCGGCCATCCACGACATCCAGGCCGGTGAGGCTATGTTGGCCAGGACGGCCGAGACGAACATCAGGATCACCAGCCCGGGCCACTGCCAGCGCTCCGGCAGCAACCAGGGCAAGCCCCCCATGACCACCCACAGGAAGCGGTGCGCCGTACAGGTCCACACGAAGAGGGCTTTGCGACCGCCGTAGCGCTCGAGATACAGGCTCGTCGGCAGTTGTACCGCGGCCGCCAGAAAGGGGATCGCCGCCAACAGCCCGAAGCCGAACGGGGTGACGTTCAACAGCTTGGCGTAACGGGTGAAGGCCGCCCCGCTGCCCAGGTTCATCCAGGCAGAACCGAACAGCCAGGCAACCACAATCAACCGCAGGGAATCGCGGAGGGTCCCAGTCCCGTCCGCTCCCTGGCTCGAAGTAGGCTCGGCCATGGACGCTCCACCACTTCCGGCAACGCCGGCCCCCAAAAACCGCGCGCAAAGGCCCTGACCAAGAGAGTCCGCGCACGAAAAAAACGCGACCTGTGCAATAAGGATGGGCCGAGGTATTCAGCCCCAAGGGGGCGTTTCGGGCGCCCAGGGCAACGCCCTGGGTACCCGTCCACAGCGAAGATTGAGCCCTGAAGGGGCGGACCATGCGACCTCGGTGCGAAGGTAGGGCAGATGGCTCGCCCCTACAGGGCTC
>CAILKC010000890.1 GCA_903834675.1 uncultured Victivallales bacterium
AGGATGGAGTAGGCCGTGAAAGAGGACTTCAGCGTGCCGCCGTTGAAGTTGAAAATCGAACCGTTGACCTGTTTGCCTTCCTCAACAGGCCGGGCCGTGTTCAACAAGCCGCCGCTGTTCAGATTAAGGGTGCTATACCCTGAGCGGTCATAAGGATTGAGAAAGATCGCGTTCGCGACGCCATTGACGCCGGGGGCACCGCCCGCCGGAACATTCAGGGTGCCGTTGATGTTCAAAATACCCACCCCGGCGTTTCCGGTGTCGTTGATTTTTCCGCCCACATACACGTTGGCAAACGTGGTAGCGCCGTTGATCACATTGACCACGGCACCGGGCAGGATGTTCATCGTGCTGGTGCCCGCAGTGCTGGAGCCGACCGCCAGCACGCCGTTGGTGACATCGACTGTACCGGAAATGTTCAAGGTGCCGGCGCTGACCGTCGTGCCGCCGGTGTACGTGTTCGTGGCGGAGAGCGTCAGCGTGCCCGCACCGTTCTTGACCAGGCCGGCCGTTCCCGCGACGACCGCGCCGATGGTGACGGTCTTGCCGCTGCCCAACGCATTGACGGTGATTGTGGGCGTGGTGCCAGCGAGGGTCAGGGTGTTGCCGGGCGTGCCACCGTTATCCAGCAACCAGCCTGCGGCAGTGCTGGGATCGGTATCGCCAAAGATCAAAGTTCCGGCAGTCTTGGGCAATTCCAGATACACGGTCGTATCTGCCGTGAGGTCTAGTGTCGAGAAGAAACTGACGGTGCCGACCCCGTC
Source organism: uncultured Victivallales bacterium (assembly GCA_903834675.1). The sequence continues at coordinate 765 of CAILKC010000890.1, forward strand.
GCCGATGAGGTTGTCCAGCCAATTGGTGGCGGTGCCCCAGTCGCCGCCGGCCAGGTTCGTCCAGGTAAACGCCAGAATGGAAGCCGTCAGGCCGGTGGGTTGCGTCAGGGTGTAGTTGGTCTGCGAGGGCGCGTCAATGGTGGAGGTGGATGTGACGGTTTTGTTGGTCCCCGGGTTCGCGTCTGCGAAAGTGCCGGACCGTGTCAGCGTCACAGAGTCGCCGCTCACCACTCCGGTGAGCGTGCCGGTGAGGGTGGCGGCGGCATTGCCGTCATAAGGTTTGTTCTGCGCCGCCGCGTCGGGGATGGTCAGTGCCTTCTTGGCTACCGTTTGAGTGCCCAGGGCCGTTGATGTGCTGAAGGCATTGGCGCTGTCGCCTAGGTAAACGGCCACGATGTTGGTGTGGCTGCCCGCCGTCAATGCGTTCAGCGGGTTCAGGGTGACGGTCGCGGAGCCTTCGGACAAGGTGCCCGTGCCAATCTCGGTGCCGCCGAAGCCGCCGTTCCTGATCTTCACCGTTCCGGCCGGACTGCTGGTGCCGGTCACCGTCACGTTGAACTGCAGCGCATCGCCATAGATCGAGGAGGAAGTCCACGAATTGGTCAACGTCAGTGTGGTGGTGGTGGACGGGAGTCCGGTGGCCACCACCTGCAGGATCAGGCGGCCGCCGCTGACCAGCAAGCTGGCGCTGGTATTCGTGGCCAGACCCGCGCCGCCCACGGGATTGAGCGTGAGGGTGTCGCTGCTGACCGTGCCGGTGATCAGCGTGTAATCGCCCGCGCCCAGCGCCGTGGGGGCGTTGTTGTTGACGGTAACGGTGCTGGTGCCCAGATTCAAGGTACCTGCGGATACATTCAGCGCCGGGCGCGAGGCATCGCCCGTGAAGGTTTCCGGCGTGAAGTTCAAGGTGGTGGGACGACTGCCCAGGTTCACGACCGTCGAGCCGCCTTTGAGAATCGCGGGGGTGGTGGTGCCGCTGGCGGTCAGGCCCGCGCTGGAACCCCAAGTGTAGGTAGCGTAGGCCGACACATCAAACGTGGCACCCGCCGCAATGCTCACG
>CAILKC010000891.1 GCA_903834675.1 uncultured Victivallales bacterium
CGAATGCCAGACGCCGCGGAGCGCTGAAAGCGCGGCTCTTCCTCAGCCCAGGGCACCGCCCTGGGAATGGAATCCAAAACGAGATGGAGCCCTGCCGGGGCGGCATACCGACAGTCCATGAGCCCCGCGCGGCCAGCTATGGCGCCCCTTCGGGGCTGAGAATCTGGGGTATGCCCGGTACCCAGGGCGCTGCCCTGGGCTGAGGGATGGCGCCCCTTTGGGGCTTCAACGACATGGGGGCGCCGGATTTCCGCGAGACATTCACCTATGTCGCCGCGCAGTTGAACGCCTTCGGGTTGGCGTACCTGCATGTGACGGACGGGCTGGCGTTTGGATTCCACGAGCAGGGCAAACCGAGGACCCTCGCGGAGTTCCGCGCCGTGTTCTCGGGGCCGCTGCTGGGGAATTGCGGCTACACGCAGGAAACGGCGGATGAGGCGATTGCCTTTGGCAAGGCTGATCTCATCGCGTTCGGACGGCCCTTCCTGAGCAATCCCGACCTCGTCGAACGCTTCGCGAACGGCTGGGAGCTGAGTCCGTCGGCGGACCTGAAGGTATGGTCTGCGCCGACCGCGCAGGGGTACACCGACTTCCCGTCGCATCCCCGTGCCTGACGGGCGCGGCGCACAACGCGATGGGCTTGCGCCGATGCTGCCGCCAAGGCCATCACCATCCGGACCACCCTCACCCCGCTCGAAGGCGGCTGGGCTCGACTGGAGAGCTTCTCGGGCAAGGGCTATGGGCAAGTGATCGGGGGGTAGGGCGGACCGCCCAGGCCCCGCTGTCCAGCGGCGCGTTATGCGGCACATTGTGCCGCCTTGGAATCGCCGCCATGCTGCCCGCAATCCGGTTCCGTGAGCCCCTTGCCGCCGCGCCCGCCGCGGGGGTATCCGTGGGGCGGGCAGGCCACGCCAAAAAGAGGCACCCCGACAGGTCCGGGAAGAGAGAGGAGGGAGGAGATGGAGCCTGCCGGGGTGTTAAGTTGTCAAGCTTTGCGGTATCTGGTCTTCTGGCGTCTACATCGTCCGGGCCTCGCTTCCCCCGGGCGATCCTACTGCCGAATGCGACAGGCGACGGGGCATGAGGTTCCCGCGCCTTGGTGCTTTTCTGGTTGCGCCCTGCAATCTCTGCGATGTGGCTTCCTGGGCGTGTTTCCGGCGGCTCTGCGCTTACTCTCGCCCATTGCCGTCGCGCCCGCCGCGGGGTATGGCCGTGGGGGTGAGGTGGCGAGCCGGTGTTACTGACCGCTGGGATGCTGCCCACGCAACGTCGTCTGGCCGCCCGGTCGTCAGTAGATGAACGGCACGAGCCTGCGTACGCGCTGCCGGTACTCGCGGTATGCCGGGAACCTTTCTATCAGCCACATCTCCTCGCGCCGCGACTTGAGGTCCAGGAACCCGAACAGCACAGCGGCATACAGCAGCGTAAGCCAGCTCTGGCTGAGCAACGCCCAGCCGAAGCAGAGGGCAAGCAGGCCGCTATACATCGGATGACGGACGAGCGCGTAGGGCCCGGTCTGAACGAGTGTGGCCTCATCCCTCGGGCAAGGGAACGGGGTCAGGCCACGCCCCAGCCTGACCAGGCCGGTCAGGAACAGGGCGCCACCGGCCACCATCAGTACGCTGCCTGCGGCCGGAAAGACGCACCCGCACGGGAATGGCCATGTCGGCTGGCCGCATACCCTGTGAGGTCCGAAGATGACCAGCCCGCAGAGGAGGATCTGAGCGACGAGAAACCACTCTCCCCGGGCGCCCTTCCACCAGGGATTTGGCTTGGTTGTGGTCATGTGTGCGCCTGACTCGGGCTGGTGTTATGGCCCCGGTGTTCAGCCCTCGGCATCCCGCCGTCCCAGTCTCCGGACATACCCATATGGCTGGCCTCCTGACGGCGCCGCGATCGCCAAGGCCTTGAGTCCACGGTACAGAGTGCCGTCGTCGATGCTAAGTTCCCAGGGAGCGACGCGATGCGTGCCGCCCTGACGGCGTAGCGCATCTTCAACCAGAGCGGCTATGCGTAGCGTCTGGATGGGCTTGCCGTCTGTACGGGATGCTCCACTAACACACACTGGAGGCAACCATGGCTGAACGCGCCGCCGGCCGGCTCATCGTGCTAGCCGACAACACGGTCTCTACTCGCGGTCTTCTGGCGGAACATGGCCTGGCGTACTGGATCGAGGTCGGCGCCAGGCGCATCCTTTTTGACACGGGCCAGGGCCTGGTGCTCAGGGCGAATGCGACAGCTCTCGGCATCGACCTTCAGGCGGTGGAGACGGTGGTCTTGAGCCATGGCCACTACGACCACACGGGCGGCCTCGCGGCCGTGCTCGGGCAGGCGCCCTGCCACGTGACCGTCCATGCACACCCCGATGCTCTGTTGCCGAAGTTCAAGCGGGAGCAGGCTGGCGCGCGGGCGATAGGCATTCCACCCCCGTCTCTGACCGCACTTTCGGGGCCGCATTGCCGCACGCTCCTGTCTCGGGAACCGGTCGAGGTCGCGCCGGGCGTGTACGCGACCGGCGAGATTCCGCGCCGTCACCCGGATGAACCGGCCCTTGAGTCTTTCTGCCTGGACCCAGAGGGTCGGCGCGCAGATCCTCTCTTGGACGACCAGGCGTTGTTCATCGCTACAGACCAGGGGACCGTCGTCCTCCTCGGCTGCGCCCACGCCGGGGTCATCAACACCCTGGACCGGGTGGTCGCCCTCACCGATGACCGTCCGTTGCTCGCCGTCATCGGCGGCCTGCACTTGCGTTCGGCGACGTCTGACCGGCTCGCCTGGACGGTAGACGCCCTGCGCCGCTTCCACATCGCGAAGCTATACCCGGCGCATTGCACCGGTGCCGCAGCCGCAGCGGCGCTCTGGGTGGCCTTTCCCGGCCAGTGCCTCGCTGCTGGTGTCGGAGCCACGTTGAGCTTCTGAATGCAGACGACAGGAGTGGGCAGAGGGCGAGGCCCCCGTGGGCGGCCTTGTGCTCGCCTTCGTGTTCGTGATGCCCCTTGGCATCCTTGCCGCGCTCCCTGTTCTCGGCGGCGCGCGCGGTGGCGATGCCGAAGGCCAACGCTGCCGTCAGGCAGCACGTCAGTACGGCCTGGTTCACCATGTGAGTCTCTTTGGCTGTTTCTTTCGGACTCCACTACGACACCGGGGCCAGGTTGCCGAGCACGCCCAAGCGGTAGGCCTGCACCGCCGGCACGAGCCCGGCAACCACCCCCAGGACAACCAGCGCCGGCAGCAGGTACAGATCGGCCTGCGACAGATAGAGCGCGGAGAAGCGCAGCCCGGTCTCGACGCGGATCAACTCGCCGCCTATGGCCACAATGCCGTGCCCGAGGGCCAGGCCCAACAGCGCCCCCAGGACGGCGATGAAGGCCGATTGGCACAGCACCAGGCCGAATACCGTCCGCCGGGTGGCGCCGAGGCAGCGCAGCAGCGCCAGGTCCCGCCGCCGTTCGCGCAAGGCCGACACCAGCGCGACGAAGAGGAAGAGCAACGCCAGGGCGGTCACCAAGATCGCGATGCCCAGGAGCACAGAGTCCACCCAGCCGAGGATACCGAACAGCCGTGGCAGCACCTCGTTGGGCACCACCAGCTGCGCCTGGCTGGATTGGCCGATATTGTACTTCAGATCCTGGATGCCTGGGTGCAACGCTCCGCCCCGGATGCGCCGGATCTTGAGGTAGGCCCCGCTGATTTCGCGGTGCGCCTCATCGAGCGCCATGTCCTGCACCTCCTTGCCGTGTCCCTCGAGGGTGTAGAACGTCTTCAGCGGGATGTAGATGGCGCGGTCGTGCGGCGTACCGGTCGGAGCGAGGATGCCGACAAAGCGGATCAGGTCGTTGTGGTGCACGGGATCGCC
>CAILKC010000892.1 GCA_903834675.1 uncultured Victivallales bacterium
CACCTACGGCACCGCGCTGGCGGACGACTACCTCGGGCTGGATTTGACCCACGATACCGCTGGCAAACTGGTCGGCAGCGCGACGTACACGGTTGCCAAGGGCGCCGCCGTGAGCCTGCCCGTCAGGGGCAGTGTGAAGGGCCGCGGCGACACGGTTGCCGTCAGCCTCGCGCTGAGGGGCGCCAACGCGGCCAGGACGATCAGCGTGACCCTGGCCCTGAACCTGACGCTAGACCTCGCCAACCACCAGCTTGTAGGATTCGTGACGGGCAGCACCCGGGTCGACGGGACGACCCGCCGGGTCAACACCCACGTGGCTCTCGACATCCCGGAGACGATGGTCGGCACCTGGACGTTGGAGTTCCAGTTCGCTCAGAGCAGCCGAACCCTCACCGGAAAGGCCATCCTGACCCTTTCACACGGGGTGCATTACACCTACCGCGTGACCGGCAGAGTCGCGGGTCAGGCAGCCGCACTGACTCTGAGCGGCGACCCGAGCGACCCGGCGGCGCGGGGGATCAGGATCAACGCCACCACGATCACGCTCGAAGGCGAATACGCCAAGTTAGGCCGTTTCTCCTGCCGGGGCTACGGGCAGACGTTGGTGTGGTGAGTGCGCTGACGAGCCCGTCGCCCTCCAACGCCTGCCCACAGTCGCGTCCGAGTCACCCCCGTCGGTTCGACCCGATTTCAATCTCGATCCGCCATCCCACCGCTACGGTTTCGCGGCAGTACCCCCAGCCGCGGAAGTCGCGGGTTCGCCTCTGCCTCTTCAGCCCCGAAGGGGCGCCATCCCTCAGCCCAGGGCACCGCCCTGGGTACCGGGCATACCCCAGATTCTCAGCCCCGAAGGGGCGCCATACCTGGCGCGCGGTGCCCATGGACTGTCGGTATGCCGCCCCGGCAGGGCTCAATCTCGTTTTGGATTCCATTCCCAGGGCGGTGCCCTGGGCTGAGGAATAGCCGCGCTTTCAGCGCTCCGCGGCGTCTGGCATTCGCGACCAGTCCCGCCGGAAGTCTCCCTCAAGAGTCACGTGACCCGTTCTGCTCGCCGGACGCGGAGACGATCGAAACCGAAACCCCTACGGAGCTGACCTGCGCCCGGCACTCGTCCGGGTGGTTGAAAGCGCCCGGTGGTGAAGTACGGTGACGGTCTTTCGTTTTGGGGTGCGCGTCGGCGCCAAGGGCGTCACGGCAGGTGTCGGCGGCGCGCGCGATCCCGATACCGCAGACCGCAGGACCGACGCCTTGGCGGTATTCGCCGACGTCCACCAAGGCAAAGGCGCTATGCGCGTGGCTGACTGGCTGAAACCGCAGGGAGTAAGAGCAATGCACAAGAAGACCTTCACCCTGATCGAGTTGCTGGTGGTGATCGCCATCATCGCCATTCTGGCAGCGATGTTGCTTCCGGCGCTGGCCAAGGCACGCGAGAAGGCGCGGCAGGCCTCTTGCCAGAGCAACGTCAAGCAGATCACCTTGGGTATGCTGATGTATACGGACGATAACGCCGAGAAACTGCCCGTTGTCTACCGCAATGTGGGGGGCAGTATGGTTGCGGAGAGATGGTGGTTCAACCTGACCTCGTCCTATGTAGGTAACATGGCGGTCCACAAGTGCCCGTCGAACAGCTCGCCCGCCTGGGGCGGCAATCGACAGTACGCCGTCATCACCACGGGCGGACACACCTGGCCTAATGACGGCAATGAGTCTGTCGCGAACTCGTCACGGTCGCTCAACGAGTATACGCGTCCGGCGATGTCTCTACTTGTCTTCGATGCTGGCTGGGCCTGGTCGCACTACTGCCCGGTCGAGCGGGCAGTGGGCGACGGCTGCTGCGCGCCCTACTACTGCGGGCCGGTCAACAGCCCGGCCAACTTCGTCCACGGCCCGGGGGCCAATGGCTCATTCTTCGACGGCCATGTGGAAGGGATGACAGCCGGGCGTTTCACGACCGACTCGACCCTGTATTGCCACGGCGGGCCGTGAAGCATCCAGGCTGACGGTTGCGGGTTTCGGCGGTGTGGGAACGAGGCGCAGTTCTGGAGGTGTTGGGTCAGCGGCCGTGAAGGCCATGGGGAGAGTCATCGTGTCTAGCTTGAAATGGTTTGGTGCGGCGGCCCTGGTCGGCGGCATCGCGGCCTCCGGGGCGGTGCTCAAGGAGTGGCGTTTTGACCAAGGCGGTGCCCAGGGGTGGGACGCCAAGGTCAACCACGTTGCTGAGGTGCGTGCGGCTGACGGCGCGCTCCAGGCCCGTATCCTGGACTGGGACCCCTGGGTCACCAGCCCGCAGTTTGAGGTTACGGCCTCGCCCTATCAAGTCGTCGAGTTCCGACTCAAGACTGACTGTGGCGGCCAGGGCCAGCTCTTCTACAGCAACACCACCGACACCCCCTATGGCGGCTTCTCGCCCGAGAAGCTGATCTCCTTCAATGTCCGCGGCGACGGTCAATGGCACGACTACCGTATCTTCCCCTTCTGGCAGGCGGAGAAGAAGATCATTCTGCTGCGCTTGGATCTGGCGCGCCCAGCGGAGGCCGACAAGGGCAAGAAGAGCTTCGCCGTGGAGTGGATTCGCGTGGTCGAGCTGGCCCAAGCGACCCCGGCGACCGACCGCGCAGCCTGGGAGTTTACGCAGAACACGGCCGGCTGGGAAGCGCCGGGGGCGGTTTCGGCCGCCGTGGCCGAGGGCGCCTGGGCGCTGCAAGGCAGTGCCGACGAAGCGCTGCTGCTACGCAGTCCGGTGGCGCCGTTCAATGTGGACAGCGCGGGCGACTGGGTCGTCCTTGAGCTGGCGGTGGACCGCGGTCGGACGGCCACTCTGAGCTGGGCCTCGGCGAGCGCGAAGGGCCGCTCCCGCGAGGTGTTCGCGGTCAAGCCGGACGGTCGCTTCCACCTGTACAACCTGCTGTTGGGCGGGGCGACGGGCTGGTCAGGGGACATCCTGGCGCTGGAACTGCAGCCCAGTGACGTGGTCGGCGCCACGGCGAAGATTCGGCGGCTCCAGGTGTCACCGGACCCGCTGGGGCCGCCGGTGATCGAGATCCGTACGGCCGGCGTGGAGAGCGCCATCGCCCGGCGCGGCCAGGTGTTGCCCTTTTCCGTGAGCGTGCGCAACCTGGGTGGCGAGACCTGCCGCGACCTGCGGGTGGACTCGTTGCGTCTGCCCGAGGGCGTTCGTCTCCCCACCGCCGCAGGCTGGGAGCGTTTTCCCGCGGTCGACGTGCTGGATGTGGCCACGCTGAAGTTCACCCTCACCGCCGAGCGCGAGGTGGAGGGCGAATTCGAACTGCGTCTGAGCGGCTCAGGAGCGCCGGCGGAAGGCTTCAAAGGGCGCCTTCAGGTGCATCCGGCGCTGGCTCTGCCCAAGGCGAGTTACGTGCCCGAACCACAGCCGCTCAAGTCGGACTACGAGCTTGGGGCGCTGTACTTCCCCGGCTGGCCTACCATCGACCGCTGGGCGCGCATCTGGCCGACGGCGCCGGAGCGCAGGCCGGTGCTGGGGTGGTACGACGAGGCGAACCCGGAGTGCGTCGACTGGCAGATCAAGTGGGCCGTCGAAAACGGCCTCAGCTACTTCCTGGTGGATTGGTACTGGGACCGCGGCGGCCAGCATCTCGACCACTGGGTGAAGGCGTTCCAGAAGGCTCGTTACAAGTCCTATCTGAAGTGGGCCATGATGTGGGCTAATCACAACGGGGCGGGAAGTCATTCCGAGGAGGACCAGCGTAAGGTGACGCAGTTCTGGATCGATAACTACTTCGGCACGCCAGAGTACTACCGCATCAACGACATGCCCGTGGTGATGGTCTGGAGTCCAAGCAATATGAATCGCGACCTGGGTGGCAAGGACGGTGCCAAGCGCCTGCTGGAGATTTCCCGCGAGATGGCGCGCGCCGCCGGCTACAAGGGCATCTGGTTTGTCAGCATGAAGTGGCCCGAGGCGTCCACCGCGGCCAAGGATGTCCAGTGGCTGGCGGATGCCAGCTTCGACATGACCAGCATCTACCACTACATGGGCCACGGCGGCAAGGCCGAAAACCCGCGCGCCTACTCCTTTGACCTGGTGGCCGACTCGAGCCTGCCGTACTGGCGGGCCCGGCAGCAGACTGGCATTCTGCCGTTTCTGCCCAATCTGTCGACCGGTTGGGATGACCGGCCCTGGGCTGGCGAGAACAAGGCCACGGTGGTCTACGGCCGTACGGTGCCCAAGTTCCGGCGCATCTGCGAGGATGCCAAGACCTTTGCCGACGAGTCGGGCGTCCGGCGTCTGATCCTGGCGCCGCTGAACGAGTGGGGCGAGGGCTCGTACGCGGAGCCCTGCCAGGAGTTCGGGTTCGGTATGTATGAGTCGGTGCGCGAGGTGTTCTGCCAGAAGCCTGAGAAGGGCTGGCCGCAGAACTACACGCCGGCCGATGTCGGGCTGGGCCCCTACGACCTGCCTACCGTCGGCGCCAGCAACGTGGACGCCTGGGAGTTCGCCCAAGGCCCGGAGGGCTGGAACGCCATGATGGGCATCGGCGAGTTCAAGGTCATCGACGGGGCGCTCAGACTGACCACCAGGAGTAATGACCCGGCCATCAGCACCCCCATCGGCAGCCTGTGGGCCCGGCGCTACAAGGCGGTCCTGGTTCGCGCCAAGGTAGACCCGCCCGCCGCCGGGAACGCGGGGGCGCTGCAGTTGTTCTGGTCGACCACGGCACAGGCAATCACCGAAGCGGCCGCCGTCAGTGTGCCGCTCATTGCCGACGGCGAGTTCCATGATTATCTGTTGCCGGTGGCCGAGAAGCCGCGTTGGCGTGGTCGGGTCACGAGTTTCCGTCTCGATACCGGGTCGCTGTCGGGTCTGAGCCTCACCATCGACCGCATCGCGATGGTGCCAACAGATAACCCCTGACTCGGCCGGGCGAAAGGAGGCAGGTGCCATGAAAACCGTGTGTATGGCGGGGATATGCCTGTTGCTGGTCGGCTGCGTCTACGAGGTGCCGCTGGCCACCGAGTCTCAGCAGGAGGTGAATAGGGCCCTGCTGGGCAAGTGGCTGACGGTCGCCGACGACGGGGCGGTGCAAGAGTTACTCGTGCTGCCGCTGGGGGCAAAGGAATACCTCGTCAGCTACCCCAGCAACGCGAAGGACGGCATGTTCTTCCGTGCCTTCGTGGCGCAGACGGGAACGACGCCCGTCATGCAGTTCCAGTTGCTCGGCTCGGCCAACGGTGAGGCGCCCGCAGACCGGCGCGTGTACCACTTCGGGACCTTCCGCCTGGACGGGCCGCAACTGGTGCTGCGGCTCATCAATCCCGAGGTGGTGAGCAAGGACGTGACCACAACCGAGGCGCTGGCCAAGGCCATCGCGGCGCAGCGCGAGAACCCGGCGCTGTTCGCCGAGTCGACGACATTCCAGCGGCTGGGCAAGTAGGCCGCCCGCGGGGCGGACGGGGGTTCAGGGTTCAGCAGGACCCCCGGCTGAACACCGAACCCTGGTTCCCCTACAGAGGGCATCTCAATGACGGATCGGACCGCGTGGTTTGCCGAGTGTGGCTGGGGCGCCTTCTGCCACTATCTGGGCGACGCCAAGCAGGATGCCACGGCGTGGAGCCTCCAGGTGGATCGCTTCGACGTGGACGCGCTGGTGCGGCAACTGGAGGTGGTGGGCGCGCGCTTCCTGTGCCTGACCATCGGCCAGAACTCGGGGCATTTTCTGGCTCCGAATGCGACCTACGATGAGCTGGTCGGGATCCGGCCGAGCAAGTGTTCGCGTCGCGACCTGGTGGCCGAGCTGGGCACGGCCCTGGCGGCGCGCGGGATACCGCTGCTGGTCTATCTGCCCAGCGGGGCGCCGGCCGCCGACCCGCTGGCGGTGGAGCGACTGGGGTGGGAGTGGGGGTTTGAGGGCAGCTGGCCGCACTCGTGGGGAACGCGCCGGACCGGCAAACGGCTGGCGGAGTTCCAGGTCAAGTGGGAGGCCGTGATGCGCGAGTGGTCAGGGCGCTGGGGGGCGCTGGTGCGAGGCTGGTGGATTGATGGCTGCTACTTCGCCGACGAGATGTACAGGCACACGGACACTCCGAATTTTGCCAGTTTCGCTGGTGCGTTGCGGGCCGGTAACCCAGACGGCATCGTGGCATTCAACCCCGGGGTGAAGGTCCCCATCGTTTGCCATAGCGAGTGCGAGGACTTCGTGGCCGGGGAGATCGCCCAGGCGCTGCCCGAATGTCGGGGCCCCTGGATCGAGCTCAATGGCCACCGCGCCCGCACCCACATCCTGAGTTACCTCGGCGAATCCTGGGGCCGTGGCGAACCGCGCTTCCCGCCCGATTTGGTGGCGGGCTATTCGCGGCACCTGGTGGACAAGGGCGGCGTCATCTCCTGGGACGTCCCTATCAGCCCGGGTGGACTTATCCCCGAGACGTTCCTGCGCCAACTCGAGCACATCGGACGCAGGATGCAGAAGCCTTCTGAGGCCTGAGGTCGGCCGTGCCACTGCCGGTCGTTTCTCCTATGCTCACCGAACGCCGCTGCAGCCGTCGTGTCTTTCTCGGCCTTGGCGCCGGAGTGGCTTTGGCGTGCGTCGCTACCCCCGTGTACATGAGCCGCATCGAACCCGGCTGGCTGCGGCTGCGCCAGCCGCGGGTGCGCCTACGGCGCTGTCCTGGAGCGGGGCCGCTGCGGCTGCTGCACCTGTCGGACTTCCATCTCTCCGACGTGGTGCCGCTGGATCTGATCCGGCGCGCCATCCGCATGGGGCTGGAGGCGGCTCCCGATCTCGTCTGCATCACCGGGGATTTTATCACCACAAGCCTGCCGCAGCGCGAGGAGTACGCGGCGGTGCTGCAGGAACTGACCCGCCGGGTGCCAACCTACGCCTGCCTGGGCAATCATGACGGCGGGCGCTGGGCCGGGCATCACGGAGCGCTCCTGGAGCTTGCCGAGATGCGCGCCTTCCTGACGGCGGCAGGGATCCACTGCCTGTTCAACGAAGCCTCTACGGCCCGCGTAGCGGGGCACGACTGGGTCCTGGTGGGGCTGGGCGATCTCTGGGCTGGAGACGCTGATCCGGCCCAGGCATTCCATGGCCTGGAACGGGACGACCTGCCCTGCGTCGTGCTCTGCCACAACCCCGACGCCAAGGAACTGCTGGAGCCCTACGGCTGGGACCTGCTGCTGTGCGGCCACACGCACGGCGGCCAACTGCGCCTGCCGCTGCTCGGTACCCCTTTCGCATCGGTCCGGGACCCGCGTTACGTGGCCGGGCTGCATGAGTGGTCGCGGCGGTTGCTGTATGTGAGCACGGGGGTCGGTAATCTGCACGGATTGCGCTTCAACTGTCCCCCCGAAGTCGCGCTTCTGACCATCGGCTGATGGGGCGTCGGCGCGCGTGGTAACTCGAAAGGCATCGTGATATGGTTACACGGTCTGGTTACGATCGTGCGGTGCGGCACGGTTTCTTGGAGTGAGTTCGACAAACTCGACGACAGAAGGAGGCCTGGAGCGATGACGGCATCGACATGGATGGGGCGGACACGCAGAATCACGGCGTGGGGCGGGATGGCCATCGGCGCGGTCCTGGTGACGGGCTGTGCATCGCTATGGAAGGCTGAGAAAGTCCAGCCGGTGATCACGGCTCGCTATGCGGCGGTGCCCGTGACGGTGGACGGCGATCTGAACGACCCGGCCTGGAAGGATGCACAGGTTTTCCCCTTGTACTTCTCGGTAGCGGAAATCGGCGAAGGCAAGTCTCTTACAGAGGCTGGGGAGGCCCGGGTCTGCTGGGATGACAAGTATTTCTATCTCGGTGTCAAGTTTGCGGATTCCGATATCGTGGCCGAAGGCACGGAAGATCAGTTGCACCACTACCAGATGGGCGACCTGGCCGAGCTGTTCCTCAAGCCAGCGGACAAGACCTGGTACTGGGAGATGTACGTCACGCCTGCCGGGCGCAAGAC
>CAILKC010000893.1 GCA_903834675.1 uncultured Victivallales bacterium
CCCAGCAGCGCCGACCAGAGACGGCGGAAGTCCTGCCATTCGGCATGACGGCCCGCCGACCTCCACGCCCTGCGGGCGGAAGAAACGGTCAGGGACGGCATCTCTAATCCGCCTCGCGCCAGACGGGCGCCAGGCGTGGAGCAGCGGTCGGCCCGACCGTCCCCCAGCAGCGCCGACCACCCCTGAACCGACCCGCGACCCGCCGTGCCGGGCAGAAGCCCCTACGGAGCTGACTTGCGCCCCGGGCACGCCCGCACCCTAGACAACCAGGGAGTCGGTGGGTAGAGTTTCGGGCAGCGGGTGGAGTCCCGGCGTGCTGTCCGGCGGGCCCATGAGAGCCGTGCGGACTCCGCGGGAATCCTGCGCCGGTTTCCGGTTGGGGCGGAACCTCGGCATGCAGGCACTACCAGCCGCCCGGTTTGCCGGCAGCGTGACCGGCGGCTGGAATCAGCGCCGGAGGCCGTGCGGCAGGCGCCCTGGGGTGCAGTCAGCAACAGAGACGCGAGCGATGACAGCACAGACTCCGGCAACCGATCCACTGCGTTGGCTGCGGGACGCGCGCTTTGGCCTGTTCATCCACTGGGGACTGTACGCCTCCCCGCACCCGCCGCACTGGCGGCCCCAAGAGCTGGAGCAGCAGGGCGAGTGGATCATGTACTCGGCGCGGGTACCGCTGGACGAGTACCGCCGCCTGGCAGACCGCTTCAACCCGCGGGAGTTCGATGCCGATACCTGGGTCCGCATGGCCAGGGACGCCGGCATGCGCTACCTGGTCTATACCGCCAAGCATTGCGACGGGTTCGCCATGTACAAGTCGGCGCACCCGTACAACCTCGTCGACGCGACCCCGTTCGGGCGGGATCCTCTCCGCGAGCTTGCCGACGCCTGTCAGCGGCACGGGCTGAAACTCGGCCTGTACTACAGCCAGGCGATCGACTGGGAGCACCCGGGGGCCGCACGCTGGCATGCACTGCCGCCGGAAGCCCGCCCCGGCTTCGCCCGCTACCTCGAGGAGAAGGCGTTCCCACAGGTCCGCGAGTTGCTTATCGGCTATGGCCCCATCGCGCTGCTGTGGTTCGACAACCCCACGACGATCACGGCCGAACAGAGCCAGGCTCTGCGCCGCCTGGCGAAGTCGCTGCAGCCCGACTGCCTGATCAATAGCCGCATCGGCCACGGCGCGGGCGACTACGGCAGCCTGGGCGACAACATGATCCCAGGCCAGGCCGGACGCGGGCTGCTGGAGTGCCCGGCCACGCTCAACGACACCTGGGGCTACCTGCCGCACGACCGGAACTGGAAGTCGGCGAGCGAATTGGTCCGCCAACTGGTGACGCTGGCGGACAGGGACGCCAACTACCTGCTGAACGTGGGCCCCACGGCGCGGGGCACCTTCCCTCGGGCCACGGTCACCCGATTGCGGCGGATTGGGGCCTGGATGCGCCGCCATGGCGAGGCCATCTACGGCAGCGCCGGCAACCCGTTCCCGGCGCCGTTTCCGTGGGGCCGGGTGACAACGAAACCGGGCTGCGTTTTCCTGCATGTGTTCGGCTGGCCAGCCGGGGGGCGGCTCGTGCTGCGCGGACTCCGCAACCGTGTCACCGGCGCCGTGTTGCTGGCTCGACCCGACAAGGCGCTGGCGTTCCGGCAGGGCCTGGTCGCCGGCACGGACGTGCCCGAGCTTGAGCTGACGCTGCCGCCGCGGGCGCCGGACCCGCAGGTCAGTGTGATCGCGCTGGCGGCGGAAGGCCCGCCTGACGTCGACGTTCGGCTGCTGCAGGATGCCGACGGGAACATCGAGTTGACCGCGGGGCGCGCGGAGCGTCTCGCGGACGGGACCGCTGCGCCGCCGCGGCTCGATCCGGGCCTGGGCGTCACGGCCGGGTGGACCTCGCCGGCGCAGTGGCTGCGCTGGCGTTTCGTGGTCACCCGGCCCGGCCACTACGAGGCCGAACTGGTCACCAGGAACAGTCAGCACGTGGCAAGCGCGCCCCGCTGGCTGGGCGGCCACCGTGTGGCCCTACGTTGCGCCGACAGGACGCTGACCTCAGAGGTCCGCGCCGACCGGCCCGGCGGGGGCCCACGGGCGCGCTACCATGCCGAGGCGGCGACCCTGCTCGGCGAGGTCGAATTTCCGGCGCCGGGCGAGTGCGCTATTGAGCTTCGGGCCGAACTCATCGAACCGGCCGTCCCGTGGGGCCTGTCAGTGGACACGCTGCGGCTGACGCCTGTCGAGGCAGTGGGGGCGGCGGACACGTAGACGCCACGGTGATCGACGTGTCCAGCATGGCCCCAGAGAGGCGAAGCGCACCGGCGGAGGAGACCTTACGAGTGAGCCGCAAGAGGGTTACATCGGTGACGTTGCTCCTGCTCCAACTGTTGCCTCTGCCTGCAGCCCTAGGCGTCGACCAGTATGTCCCGCCGGTCGCGCGGGACAGCATCCCGGCGGAGTGGGGGCCGCTGTGGCAACCCCACTTGCCGGCGCACGAGCAGCATCCGTCGCTGCTCTTCGACGCCGCGGACCGGACGCGGATGCTGGAGCGGACCAAGACGCCCCCCACGGACTACTGGTGGAAGGGCTTCTGCGGTTCGGCGTCTCGCTGCCAACCGGCGTTGAGGTGGTGGCTGCTGGACGACGAGGGGGCGGCTCGCCAGGCCCGCGACGACCTCATGACGAACCCTATCTGGCGCGAGTCGACTCACGGCTACCTGGAGCCCAGCTCACACCGCTTCGCCGACTACATCCTCGCCTATGATGTACTGGCCTCCTGGCCCGGCCTGACGGCTCAGGATCACGCCGCCATCCGTGCCAGGATCGCCGCCGAGGCGGACCATTACTACGGTGTCATGGACGGTGTGCCCGGCGGCTGCAACTACGGCAACCAGCGCACCCTCGCCGCCTCGGCGCTGGGCCTGGCGGCGCTGGCGTTGTGCGAGTACAAGGACGGTCCGCTGGGGCCTGCCGCCTGGCTGACGCGGGCGCTGTACCAGAGAAAGCAATTTCCTATCAGTGACTATAATGACCGCCGTCAGCGCTTGATCTATGCACAGGGCAAGCGGTCGGGGGTTATCCGCCGTGATGCTTGGCAACACGCGGCAGCACGTGCCCTGTTCCGAAAAACACATGAGGTCCTTTTTATGAGACAGACAGCATTCGTCTTCATCGCTCTTGCCCTCCTGTCCACGGCCGCAAAAGCCGCGGAGTCACTGATCGAGTCTCCCGACAAAGCCGTCCGCG
>CAILKC010000894.1 GCA_903834675.1 uncultured Victivallales bacterium
CGGGCTGGGCGGCGTAACAACCCGTGATCTGTCTACCGTAGGTGGTTGCGCGAGAACACCCGCCGTCAGGCATGGCACAGGCGCCAAGCCCTAGCGGTGTCGCGGTCGCCGTCGGCGACCTTGCCACACGCACTCCACGTGGCCGACGCGCGATATGGACTGCGTGCGGCAGAGGGCCGCGTCCGCGGCCCGTCGACGCCGCTTTCACTGCCGGCGGTACGACGGCGGTCGTTTCTTGAAACCGCCCTGCGCGTCGGCGCTTCTCCGGCAGGTTCCGCCGACCTCCCGGCAGCAGTCGACGACGAAGCGCGTTTCTTCGAGGGTCCGATTCGGGTAAGCGGCCAGGCCGAGGATGAAGTGGTCCCACGGCGCCGCCTCGCGGATCATCTGCTGCAGGCTGGCACGCACAGCGGCGCGGTCGGCCATGGGGCCGGCCAGTTGCTGGACGCCGGCCATGATGGTGATGCGTTCGCCGAGTGCTTTCCGCCCCGCGGCCACGGTCACATTGCCGATCGGCGGGATGGTGAAGGCATGCACCGCATCCATGGTGGTGCGTCGGTACAAGGGCAAGAGGTCGCGAATCAGCCCGCACGAGTGGTGGAAGTAGAACTTGCCAGCGGCGTGCGCGGCGGCGGCCCGGGCGTCGGTGAGCGCCAGATTGCAGGCTTCGAACATGGCCGGCGAGATGGCGGTGGTCGAGGTATCGTCGACGCTGACCACCACGTCGACGTCGGACTGAACTCCAATCGCCAGGCGCTGCTGGTAGTTGCGCTCCATGACCGCGAAGCAGTCGCGCAAGGCGGCGGGCGCATCGGCCCACAGGTAGGCCAGAACGGCCACTCCCGAGTAGACGCGGAACATCATGCCCAACGGCGTGCCGTCCATGGAACCCAGCAGCAGGCCGTCGTCGCCAATGAGCTGCCGACGCTCCCGAGTGCGCCCCAGGGCATTGGGATCGGACTCGATGACCTCGTCGGCGAAGATCGCAGCCAGGGCCGCCAGGTCCTCCGGCCCCTTGACCAGGTGTTCGGTCCAGTTGCTGGAGACAGCGCCATTATCCTCGCGGCAGACTTGGATCACCTCGCGCAGGTCACCGGCGGGCGTGTGCCAGACCCGCGTGGTCACGACGCCCTCGGTGCGGCTCTCGACGGTGACCTGGCGCCGGGTGATGCGCATGGGCAGCCCGTACCAGTCCATGATGTCCAGGCCGAGGTAGCGCGAGAGGGTGACGGTGGAGGTGTCGCCCCAGCGCACCTCGCCCAGCGCCGTCGCCAAAGCGGGGTCCATGCCGGTACGATTGGGCTGGTTGTAGGGGTCGCAATGGCCGGCGACGGGCAGCCACTCCGGCGTCTCGTGGCGCAGGATCTTCAGCAGGTTCTCTCGCGGTGTGGTCATGGGTCGAGTTCCCCGTTGGTTCAACGCCTCGTGGTGGCCAAGACCTTAGCTGGAGGACCGCGCCTCGCCACCCCACCCGAAGCTCGCCATCCGCCGGCAGCGCCCCGCGATCCGCTGGACTTGACAGAGTACGGTACGGCGTCGGCCAACGATCGCGGGATCGCGCCAGGAGATAGACTACATGGCGACGGGAATAGGCAAGTACAAGCCCGCGGTGCCGAGGAATGTGCTGATCTTCCTGGCAGGGGCGGTTTGGGTGTGCGTTGGAACCATGCTCTTGGTCTTAGCCTTTACCTGGCTAGCGCAAGCCCCCAAGGTCCACCGCTATGCATTCCTTGGCGCCGGCTTCGTTCTGGCCATGGTGGCCCACCATTTCGCCTTCCTGGGAACCGTGGATAAGAATCTGGCGAGAATCCTGGCAACGGCTGACAAGAAGTGCGTTTTTTCCTTCATTCCGTGGCGGAGTTACCTGCTGATTATGGTCATGGTCACCCTGGGCTTCATCCTGCGGCATTCAGCGATCCCCAAGCCCTATCTGGCGGTGCTGTACTCGGGGATTGGCCTGGCTTTGATTCTGTCGAGCGTGAGGTACATGAGAGTGCTTTGTAGCACGCTGAGCAAACGGTAGTCGGCCTGGAGAACGCACGGTGAACGAGCTTCTGCACCTCACCCGTGGCGACGTCGTTGGCAGCGCCCTGGCACAGAGCGGCCTCGGCACCGCTTTGCCTGGGCCGGCTTCAGGCCAGGCCCGGATGCGCGCTTGAGCCGCAGCCTGGGCTGGCGGCCGGAACCGAATTCAGAGTACTCGCGAGGGTCTTCGCTTGCTGCATATCTTCGTAGATGCCGATGCCTGCCCGGTCAAAGCGGAAGTGTACCGCGTGGCGAGCCGCTACCACCTCGAGGTCACGGTGGTCGCCAACTCGCGGCTGCGAATTCCGCAGGAACCCGGGATTACGTTGGTCGTGGTGCGGCACGGTTTCGACGCCGCCGATGACTGGATTTCCACACACGTGCATGCCGACGACATCGTCATCACCGCGGACATTCCCCTGGCGAGCCGTTGCCTGAAGGAAGGCGCTTGCGTGGTGAGCCCCACCGGCAAGCGGTTCACGGATCAGAACATTGGCCAGGCGGTCGCGACGCGGGACCTGCTGACAGAGCTGCGCGGTGCTGGACAGATCACCGGCGGACCCTCGCGGCTGGAGGAGCGCGACCGCTCGCGTTTCCTGCAACAGCTTGACGCCGTGATTCAAGCGCTCCGCGGCAAGAGTTCACGCGGGCAAATCCCCCAGGGTGAGCAGGGGCCGCCGGGAGCGACCGGGTAGCGCCTGCCTCTCAGCGCACCGACACCTCGACCTCGGCAGTGCGGCCGCTGGCACGTTCGAGCAGGTGGACCCGCCAAGCGCCGGCCGGGCCGTTGGCAAGCACGGGCAGAGCGCTGTCGAGCACGCCGCGGTGGAACACGGTGTGGTGGGAGAAATCGCTGCGCGAGCCATCCGGATGGCGCCAGGTGAGGGTGGCGGGAATGAGCCCCGGCACGATGCGGCCCTGGACATCCAGCAGCGTGGCATGCACAGCGACCCGGCGACCGCGATGATCACCCCACTCCACCGGCTCGAGTTGTGCCTGGAGCTCCAGCCTGCCGATGGTCTCCGGCAGCAGCACCAGCAGCCGCGCCCCACCTGGCGGCAGATCGAGGGCAACCCGGCTGGCGGCCCCCGCGGCGCTGAGGGGCACCGGCTGCTGCGTCAGCAGGTCGTAGGCGACCCGTCCCAGCGCGGCCTCGAAACGCACCAGGGCGTTGTGCGGCACCCCGGTCTCACGCACGGCGCCGAAATGCCCGTACAGTGGCCCGTGGACGCGCAGGTCGTTGACCACCCCCAGGTAGCAGGCCCCCTCGGCCTCGAGCAGATTCAGCCAGGTGAAGGGCGAGAGCGTGCGCGCTTCAGGCTTCACGGCCCGGTTGAAGACCTCGAGAAACGCGGGTTCCGCCAGGCCCTGCGGTCCGCCCGCCCGGAGCGGGCTCGCCGGAGCTTCCTCCATCTGTGGGTCGGCGGCGCTGCCCCTGGCCTTCGGCGCCATGGCCGTCTCGGACGGACGCGCGGTGGCCCCAGCCGCATCGGCCGGCCGCAGCACCTGTGCCCCCGGCAGCGCCACCCGGGTCTCGGGGTCGGTGACTACTACCCCCCCACGCGCGCTGAAGCGCCGCAGCGCCTCGACCGCAAGGCGCGGCAGGCAGACCGCGGCGCTGACGACGACGAGCTGGTAGGACGCCAGCGGGTCGGCGGCGGTCTCGAAATCCTCGTCGAGAAGCAGGTCGAAGGGTACTCCGGAACTCACCACGCAGGCCTCGAGCCAGGTCGTTCCCGGCCAGCGTACATCGCCGTAAAGCTGACTGGCGAACGAGCGCAGAATGGCCACCCGGCGCGGGCGGTTGCGCCAGGCGGGGATGAGCGCCCCCAGCGGCCCCACCTCGTCGCGGTGAAAACGACGGAAGGCCGCCAGCAGCTCCGGCGCCCACGGCAGTAGCTTGCGCCCCAGCTCGGGATTGGCATTCAGCACCCGCTTGGCCTCGTCCCAGGAGGGCTGCGCCGAGCCGAACAACGCCTCCAGCTGAGCCTGAGTCTGCAGCCGGTGATAGGCGTTCTCGAAGTCGGCCCGGGGCACGACCTCGAAGTTCCAGTAGGTGAACAGACGGATAGGCTGCAGGGCACAGAGCCAGGCCGCCTCGCGAAACAGGTCCGCACTGGGAACCGCGTTGTAGGGCGCCGCGCCGCCGACTTTGAAGAGGAACTGCGGCATGCCCGAGGGCCGCAGGTCGGTGCCGCGCACCGCGGCATTCAGGCCCTCCTGGATCATGACGGCGCGCATGGGATCCTCGTAGTAGAACCACTCCTGGGCGATACGGACCTGATCGAAAGCGCGGACGGACGGCCGCCGCAGAATGGGCTCCTGAAGGGTCAGCACATCCGGTCGCCGGGCCAGGACTTCCTCGCTCAGAGTCTGGTTGAGCCACGACTCGGTCGGGGCGCGTGGGCCGTGGAACCAGCGATGATAGGCATAGAGGGGGTCCGCCCGGTCCACGATGTGGTCCGCGGGCGGGGCGATGCCGGCCACCGCGGGCCGCAGACGGCCGAAGGGCAACTGGTGCGCGTCCGCATCTCCCTGCGGCGGCTGACGCCAGGCATCCAGGTCGACGTGGAAGGTCCGGCGTACCCAGAGCACGCTTTCGGGGGTGTAGTCGTGTGACCAGATCCACTGCATCTCGCTGTTGAAGGTCACCGCCCGCGCGGCCGGCACCCCGGCCAGCTTCTCGGCGTAGCGCGCCGCCTCGCGCCGCACCTGTTCCGCCATGTAGGGACTGCTGAAACGGGCCCGCCCGGGACGGTCATTCATGTCATGCACCAGGTCCTCACCCTCGAGCGCCCGCGGATAGCCAAGATAGAGGTGATGCGGCGCCCAGCCGAGGCCCTGCCGCATGGTCTCCGCCAGGTCACCTCCGCCGCAGGTGAAACCGTAGCTGCGGTCGAAGGTCTGCCGCCAGGGCAACACCTGGAGGTTCTCGGCCGGCTCCGGCGCGGGGGTGATGTCCACCCGGCGATGGAAGCGTGCGAGTTCCCGCTCGCCGAGGTGAGCCGTCAACGTCAGCGGGTAGGTGCCCACCGCCAGATCGGCCAGGAAGCTGAACTCGATCAGGGCCGCCTCTCCGGACTCAACCCGCTTCAGGCGCCGGACCAGGGTCATGGCACTGCCGAGACGGAAGCTGACGTCCACCTCCCGCAGCTCCGCCGGCCCCCGGTTGCGCAGTTCGCAACGCCAGGGCTGCGGCGCCAGGCCGTGCGCGATGGTTTCGATGAAGCGCTGCGGCCGCAGGGTCACGGTCGGCGGGGGCAGCCCGGCGGCGGGGAGGTCCGTGCGGGCCAGGCGGAGGACCTCCGCGGCGGTGAGTTCCCGATCATAGAGCAGGACCTCGTCCAGCACGGCGTTGGCAGCGGCGTTGGGCCCGCCCGAGGCCAGGCGCACGGCGGTCGGGACGGCCGGGATCGTCAGGCCGTTGATCTCGCCCACCTTGGCGCCATTGAAGTACACCGCGGCGCGATCGCCGGCCCAGCTCACGGCCAGGTGCTGCCAGGCGTTGGCGGCGAGGGGTACCTCTGCCGACACCTCCGGCGGCGCTTCGCGGCGCTGACCGAGTTGCAGGCGGCGGTCGTCCAGCAGCGCCACCTGCAGATGGGGTTCCCAGCGGTTGCGCCCGGCCAGTTCAAACAGCGTGCGCCGTGCCTGCGGGCTGCCACGCAGGCGCAGCCACAGGGCCACCGAGCCGGTCTGGTCGACCAGACAGGGTCGCAGGTCGTCGACGGCGAGGGTCTCAGCCGCCCTCCAGGCCAGACCAGGCAGCCAGCTCGAGGCGCTGCCGGTGCCCGCGTAGGAGTACCCGCCGCGCATCTCCAGCATGAAGGCATCCAGCACCACGATCTGCCCGGCGCGCCGGGCGCTGACCCGGAGGGTCACGGGCGTCCGGGCCTGGGTGGCCGGGTCGCGAGTAAAGGTCCCGATCTCGGCGTTGAGCTGCAGGCGCCGCCAGTCGTCGGAGGCGGGCTGCTCCGCGCTTCCCAGCACCGCCCCCGAGGTGGCATCGAGGAGCTGTAACTGAACCCGGTCGTCCGCCGGGCTGTCGGGGTCGCCGCGCACAAACACCGAGGCGGTGTAACTGCCGTTCAGCACCGTCACCGGAGTCCGCATCTCGACGCCGCTACCGACCGCGGGGCAGGTGACGTGCAGCGCCGCCTTGCCCTCGAGGATGGGCTCGCGTCGGCCGCGCGCCTCGCCCTCCGTCGCCTGGATCACCCCGACCGCCGCGCCGCCAACGGCCACAAACGGCAGCACGGCCCCGCCGCGCGGGATGACCTGTGCGGTCTCGGGTGGAAGCCCATTGCAGCCATCGTAGCGGAGCTCGGACTCGCAGCCAGGCTCGAGCAGGATACCCAGGCCGAAACGGCCCTCGGCAAAGCGCGGTTCGTTGACCGGCGTTGCCTGCAAGTCGTCGGTGAAGGCCAGGCTGTGCCGTTCGAAGTTGGCCTCCGACTCCTCGCCGACAGGGGTTACGAGGCGCAGATCGCCATCGCAGGCAAGGTACCCGATCAGCCCGAGCCCAAGCGGGTCGTCGGCGGCGCTCAGCAGGCCCGGCAGCAGAACCGCGGCCAGCAACGCCACCAGGTGGCGGCGGATCATCGCAGCAGCTCGTCTCATCGGCAGCCTTTCCCTAGAGGCTCTGGATTCCTATGGCCTGCCACCCAACTAACACTGCGGGGGTCACCCGAGGCAGAGCCACAACCTGCGGCCAACGAGCCAGGGCAGTGGCGTTACGCTCTCAGCGAGCCCGGCGGCGGCCAGCATGGGGTTCTGCGCCCGCTTCAGGATCCGCACGGTGATGTCGCGCGGCTCTACGGTAACCTGAGCGGTGGCTTGTACCAAGTCGCGGAAGATCTGGTCGTTCACGGCGTAATGCCAGTGAAGTTCGCCGCGGCGGGTTCATTATGACGGTCAAGAGTAGCGTTTGCATAGAAGCTGTGTATTATTTGGTATAACAACACGCTTCGTGAACCTCGACCGGGACTCGCCGATGCTGCTGCCGGTGGATCTGCAGGGGCTGCGGTGGAGGCGTGCGTTCGAGATGCGCTTTTGAGGCAGTGGGTCACGAACGCCAGGGGCTAAACCCCTGGCAAGAGGATCACGGACGCCACGGGCTGAACCCCTGGCAAGAGGTCACGGACGCCACGGGCTGAACCCCTGGCAAGAGGATCACGGACGCCACGGGCTGAACCACTGGCAGAGGATCACAGACGCCACGGGCTTGCCCCGTGACATGCAGATGAGGGGGTGTCGGGTGTACTACGAGCCCTACAACGCCAGCCAGCTCCATCTCGCCTATTGCCACCGCGTCCACTTCCGCTTCCAGACACACTGCCGTCTGCCGCAGTCCTACCTCGAAGGGTTGCGCCAGGACGAGTTTCAGGCGTCTCTCGATGCCTACGGCATCCGCCTGCTCGACGTGGCCAGCGACGAGGTCGACCTGGTCTGCCAGGTGAGCCTGCGGCCGGCGGAGAGCGTCTCCGGCTGTGCCAGCAAGTTCAAGGGGCGCCTGAGCAAGTGGCTGCGCACGGCCCAAGGCCTGGACGCTCCCACGAAGTTGCTTGCGACGGGCTACCTTGCCTGCACCGTTGGCGACCCCACCCGCAAGGACATCGAGGGCTACATCGGCCGTCAGGGCGAGCACCACGGCTACAGCCAGCGGCCCTTGCCTCCGGTATTGGTTGAGGAGTACCCTCTGCCTGCAGCCGCGGCGGTGCGGCTCGACGCGGCGCACAACCTCAGCCTGCTGCGTTACCACCTGGTGTTTGGGACGATGTGCCGCCGGGGGGTGTTCACCCAGGCGGAAGCCGCCGGGGTGGTTGCGGCGTGGCGGGGCGTGCAGGCGAAGGAGCAATTCGCGCTGCTGAAGGTATCCGTAGTGCCGGACCACGTGCATATGGCGGTGCGGGTGCATCCCGCCGTGGCGCCGTTGGCTTTGGCCGAGAGGTTGATGAATGTCGCGCAGGAGGTGATGTTTGAGCAGTTCCCCGAGGTGGTGATACGCTACTCCGCCAACCGGCTGTGGGAGAACGGGGCCTATGTGGGCAGCTTCGGGGAGTTGAGTTCAAGGGCGGTTCGAGCCGCCCTCGCGCAGTGGCGCGGCCAGGGCGCGTAAGCCCGGCTTCCAGGGGACGAGCCCCTGGCAGGGACTGGCTGACGATCACCAGCCTTCTTCAGGGCCGACCGCAGGGGGTGAATTGTGAGAATAGAACGCTCCCTATCGCTGCGCCTGATCGGGTTGTTTCTCCTGCTCGCGGCGATCGGCCCTGCATTGACAGGAGAGCCGCAGGAGGTAGGTCGTACCTACAACCAGGCCCAATC
The DNA here is from genome assembly GCA_903834675.1 of uncultured Victivallales bacterium. The sequence goes on from CAILKC010000894.1 coordinate 8,350, forward strand.
CCTGCAATGGCTTGATGATGCGAGGTTTGCCGTCGGCCGCTGGGACGGCTCCATCAGCGTGTTCCGGCGCCCCATCAGCCAGGATGAACCCGGCCCCGTGATGGTCCAGGTGATGACCACACCCTCGAAACGGGGTGTCGAGATGGTAGACGTGTTGCCATCGGGGCACCTCGTCTCCTCCAACACGGAAGGCAGTCTGGCAGTCTGGACCCGCAGGGGGGTGTCGTTTCTCGCAACCCATATCGTAAGGTATGACGCCGCCGCCGGATCGTTCAACAGCGGCTGCGTGGTCCGGACCGGCGAACGCCAGTGGTACGTGTCGGGCCATTCGAACGGCTGGGTGATTCGCTGGCGGATCTCAAAGTTCGGCTCGATGGTCCCCGAGACGAGGTTCGATGTGCGCTCGCCGGATCCCATCCAGTGGCGGGCCAGCACGTCGATGTTGGCCCTGGCCGATCACGATATCCGGATCTTCCTACCTGTAATCGAGCCTTATTCCCATGACCTCTCCCCGTGATTCCGGGGAGATCTTCCGGAGCTGCGAGCGGCCCCCTCAAACGGTACCCGTACCGCCGCCCGTGCTGGGTAGCGCGTCTCCGTAAACGGTATTCATCAGGTCGAAAAAAAACGTATTGGCCGAGGCGCGGCCACGCTTGACAAGGAAGAACTCGCGATTAGTGTATGGGCTTCCTGAGAATTGCGTTCTTGGCAAGGGGTGTAACCGACCGCAAAATAGTCTGACAATTTAGCGTTTTTCGTTTTGACCCCGGCAGGTCCTCCTCCCCCTCCCTCCTCTCTTCCCTATCCTGCCGGGGTCTTTTCTTTTTCGCATTGGGGGACGCGGCGGAGGAAGTCTTCCGCGAATGCTGCGAAGGTCCCCACCTCGAGATGGCCGCGGATACGGCGCATCAGCTCGATGTAGGTGTGGAGGTTATGCACGGTCATGAGGCGGCTGCCGAGGATTTCGTTGACATTGAGCAGGTGGCGGATGTAGGCCTTGCTGAAGTGGCGGCAGGCATAGCATTCGCAGGTTGGATCGATGGGGGTGAAGTCATTCTTGTAGCGGCCGGCCTTGACCGGGATGGTTCCCGTCAGGGTGAAGGCGCTGCCGTTGCGGCCCACTCGCGTCGGCAGAACACAGTCGAACATATCGATACCGCGGGCCACCCCGAGCACCAGCTGTCGCGGCGTGCCGACGCCCATCAGATAGTGCGGTTTCGCGGGCGGCAGGAGCGGCGCCACCCAGTCCAGTACCTGCACCATCTCCGCTTCCGTTTCCCCGACACTGACCCCGCCCACGGCGATGCCATCGAAGTCCAGGGCGGCGATGGCGGCCACGGCCTGCTCGCGCAGGTCCTGGAATCCGGCGCCCTGAACGATGCCGAAGACGAGCTGTCCTGGCGCGCGTTCCTGTTCGCGGCAGAGGGCGGCCCAGCGCAAGGTCAGAGCGAGTGAGCGCTCGGCCTCAGGGTGGGTGCAGGGGTAAGGCGTACACTCGTCGAAGGCCATGCTGATGTCGGAGCCCAGCTGGCGCTGAATGGCCATGGCCTCCCGGGGTCCCAGAAACAGCGTCTTGCCGTCGACATGGGACTGGAATTCGACCCCATCGGGCCGCATTTTGCGCAGTTTGCTGAGACTGAAGACCTGATAACCGCCGCTGTCGGTGAGGATGGCGCGGTTCCAGCCCATGAAGCGGTGCAGGCCGCCTGCCCCGGCGATGATGTCGACGCCTGGCCGGATGGTCAGGTGGTAGGTGTTGCCGAGGATGATCTCGGCGCCCAGATCCTCGAGCTCGCAGGGCGCCATGGCCTTGACCGTTGCCTGGGTGCCGACGGGCATAAATACCGGCGTCTGCACCACCCCGTGCGCGGTGCACAGTGTGCCGCGGCGGGCCAGAGTCTGCGCATCCGTTGCCAGCACGGTAAAGGGCTTCATGGAGCTATCTCAGAAGCTGTGAAGAAATCGGGGGCGGGGGCGGAATCGGAATCGGTATCGTGCCTGGCTGAACTCGGTAACGTGGCTTATGGACGGCGACACGGGCATTTCTTCACAGCTTCTCAGCGGGCGCCGGGGTCGTTGCCGCGCAACTCGAATTCGAGTTTCCAGCTTTGCCCACCGCGCGCATCGTCGCACCAGAGTTGCAGGGTGCCGATTTCGGTAAGCACGGCGCGCAGGCGGACCGGCACGAGGGTGCCGATGGGCGAGGTTCGACCTTCCTCAACCGGCAATTCGGCCACCAGTGACGGCAGTTCTTCGAGGTCATCTTGGCCCCACTCTGCGAGCACGTCGCCGACCGCGTCGGTTCGGCGCACGGTGCTGGAGAAGAAGCGGAACTCGGTGGGCTCGCCGATGACCAGGCCGATCCCCTCGGCGCCAATCTCCACCGAGGAGCCCTCTTCCAGCCCGAAAGCCACGACGCAGAGCGCCTCCATCGGCGCCGCGAAGCCGGGCACGGCCGGCATGGCCGAGTCGATACCGAGGTAGTAGGCCCGCGCGCTGCCGGCCTTGATGCGCACCCCGCCCTGCTGCTGCACGGTGGCATACCAGGCCGCGCCGCGCGCGACGGCCAGGTCGGGATCGCCCTGCGTCAGTAGATTCACCGCGCCATCCCGGCGCGCATTCCACTCCTGCAACACCTCGACGATGCGCGTCTGGAAGGCGGCAGACTTGGTGACGCCGCCGTTGAACAGCACGGCGGTAGGCAGCATCGCATTGCCGGCGGCATCTCGGAAGCTGTGCCGGTCGACGAAGGCGGCGAGGTGGCGGGTCAGGGCCGGGTCGGCGGCATACTCCAGACCGAAGGCGCGCAAGCCGACCTTCCGGCGCTCGGCGGGCTTCTCGGTGATGCTGCAACGGGGGAAGAAGCCATCCAGCAGCAAATCCCGCATTTCATCGGGGGTGACCTCGGTCTTGAGCGTGCCAGCGATGACGCCGCTACCGCGGCCAAGCAGGGTGAGGGGCTGCGGTTCGTTGGAGCCTTCGCCCAGGCGCTCCTTGGCAGCCCGGCAGGCGTGGGTGAGCGCGGCAAGCTGGTAGGCGTCGAGGACGATGCCCTTCTCGCGTTTGATCTTAGCCGCCATGCCATAGGCGAGGGTAAGGTCCATGTTGTCGCCGCCCAGGAGCGTATGCTCGCCGACGGCAATCCGTTGCAGTTGGAGTTCGCCTTCCTGGTCGGAGACCGCGATGAGGCTGAGGTCGGTGGTGCCGCCACCGATGTCGCAGACCAGCACGACGTCGCCATCGCCGACCTGCTGGCGCCAGGCTTCGCCATGCTGTTCGAGCCAGGCGTAGAACGCCGCCTGGGGCTCTTCGAGCAGACGGACGGTGAGACCCGCCGCCACGGCGGCCTCGACCGTGAGTTCCCGGGCCACGGCGTCAAACGAGGCGGGCACCGTCAGCAGCACGGTCTGGACCTCGAGTCGGAGGCTGGCGTCGCCCTTGGCCATGAGGTGGTTCCAGGCGTCGCGCAGATGCTCCAGGTAGAGCCTCGAGGCGCTGACGGGGCTGATCCGCCGCGGCGCTTCCGTGCGGCTGAAGGGCAGGCACTCGCTGCGCCGGTCGATGCCGTCGTAGCACAGCCATGACTTGGCGGAGGAGACGACTTTGCCAGGCTGGAGGGCAGCCTGGTCGCGGGCGAAGGCGCCAACCGCCAGGTCGGGGGCCTTGCGCTTGTGCCAAGGCAGGCGCAGGGTGTCGGGCACCACGTCGCCAGGCGCCGGCAGGTAGGCGAAGCTCGGCAGCAGCGGCAGTGCCGCCACCTCGCCGACCGCCACCAGTTGTGGGATCTGGAAGACCTGGGCCCGGCGCTGCCTCGGCTCCTCTGACAGGTCGACATAGGCTAGGGCCGTATTGGTGGTCCCCAGGTCGATGCCGACGATGTAGCGCGCTTCCTGGTCCATGAATCGCTCCGCTAAGAACCGCCTGGACGCGGCGCCGTGACTCGTGGCGCAGGCCCCAGTGTGGGTGGCGGTCGCGTACTATACCGCCAGGGGAGTTGCCGCCAAGCCAGGCCCACCTTCGCGGCACAGGGCCTCAAGAAACCACCGTCGAGCAGTAAGAAGAGCGTTGCATGGCGTTGCGAATCAAGGGGAGTCCGCGCATAGTAGCCTATTGAAGAACCGCCGGTGTTGGCGAGCCCAAGCCTGAGTTCCACCGCGATGGCACGGGCTCACCATGGAAGAAGGGGGTGCCTGATGCTGCCGCCGCTAACCCGCCCCGCGAAAGCGACCGCCTGTGCTACGCCCGTCAGGACCGCTGGCTGCCGACTCATGAGGGTACAGCTCGTCTTGCTGGCCTGCCTCGGTTGGCAGTGCCTGAGCCGTGCGGCGGAGGTCTGGACCCAGACCACTGACGCGGATTTTGGGGCCGGGACCAGGACCTGCATCACGATCGCCGGCAGCGGCGCCGAGGCGGCCCTGACCCTGGCCTCGGCGCCCTTCGCCTGGAAGCGGCACGTCACGGTGACCAACCCCACGGCGGCGGGCCTCACCGACATCCCGGTGCGAGTCGCCCTCAGCGCTGCCAACTTCGACTTCAGCCGCACCCGCGGCGACGGCGCCGACGTGCGCTTCTTGGACGGCGATGAGGTCACTCCGCTGGCCTTCTGGATCGAGTCCTGGGACAGTACGGCGAGCCCGGCGGTGGTCTGGGTAAAGCTGCCCGCCCTGGCGGCCAGCGCCAGCCGGACGATCTATCTGTACTACGGCAGCGCCGCCGCCGAGGCGGCCTCCAGCGGCGCGGACACCTTCCCGCGCTTCGATGATTTCGACTCTCTGAGCGCCTGGTCGCAGAGCGGCAGCGGGGTCTCGGTGGCAGGCAGCGTGGTGACGCTGGATTCCGGCGCCAATCCGACGATCTCCACCACGCTGACTGTCCCCGCCCCGTTTACGGTGGAGGTGAAGTACCAGCAACCCTCTTCATTCCGCAACCGGCTCTATCTGACCAAGCCCGCTACAGGCTCGCCGACCGGTTACGACTACGGCATCTTCGAGTCGCTCTTCTGGAGCGGGTTCAGCGGCGTCACCCTGATCCCGAACACCTGGTATGTGGTGCGTTGGGACAACACCTTGACGAACTACACCTGGCGTCTCCTGGCCATGAACGGCAGCGAGGTCTTCTCCCGTTCGCACGGGTCTGCCATCGCCGGCCTGAACACCCTGAACTTTGCCGGTACGGACCGGAGCGACAGCGACTTCAAGCTGGACTGGATGCGGGTCCGGCCCTATGCCGCGAGCGAGCCCACGGCGGCGGTCGGGGCTGAGGCCAGCGCTGCGGCACGGGTCCTGTTTTCCACCGTCGGTAGCTTCGTCTCGCCGGCCTTCGACACCGGTATGTACGCTCGCCTGGCCTTGGCCTGGGAGGCCGACACCCCCGCCGGCACGGCCGTGCGTTTCCAGGTACGCACCGCGGCCACGCAAGCCGGCCTGGCGAGCGCTGCGTGGCGTGGCCCGACGGGTCCCGACGACTGGCTTACGGTGTCCGGGAGTACGATCGACCTGGCGGGCTCATCGGCGCGCTGGGTGCAGGTCAAAGCCGTCCTTACCGCGCCGACTACCGAGGTCTCGGCAAACCTGAACAGCGTGACCCTGACGTACGGCCCCGGCGACGTGGTCATCTCGGCCAATGCCACCTGGCCAGAAGGGGACTACGCGCTCGACACTCTGATCGTCACCAACGGCGCCACCCTGGCCCTCGGCGGCGGCTCGACCCTGACCGCGACCGGGACGATCTCGCTGACGGGCAACTCCACCTTGCTGTTGCAGGGGAAGAACACCACCGGTCAGGCGGACGGCGCCTGGGCCGGAACGGGGGGCGCCATCCATACCGCGAACCTGGTGATTGAGGGGGGGTCGAGTCTGTCGGCGAACGGCCAGGGCTACGCGCAGGAGAGGGGTCCCGGCGCGGGGTTTGAAGGGTGGTACTGCGGCGGCGGCGCCTCCCATGCCGGCGCCGGGACGGGCACCGTGGCGGGGACGACGATCTACGGTTCGGCCATCGTGCCCGTGGATCTCGGCTCGGGCGGCGGGCGCCAGTACGATACACCGGGCGGGACGGGGGGCGGCGCCATCCGTCTGGCGGTGAGCGGGACCTTGACCCTGAACGGGCGGGTGACCGCAGAGGGCACGGACATGGCAGGCAACGGCGGCGGCGGCGCCGGTGGGTCCATCTACGCGACTCTCGGCACGCTGGCCGGGTCCGGCTCGTTCTGTGCGGACGGCGGCAATCAGGGGAGCGGGCGCAGCGCGGCGGGCGGCGGCGGCCGAATTGCCGTCTACTACTCGACCGATGGCGGCTATACGGGCTTCGCGACGTCCACGGCATTTGGCGGCACCACCCCCGGCGCTCGGGCCGGAGAAGGCACCGTCGGGTTCTTCCAGGCGCCGGACCTGGCCAACCCGACGACCGACCCCAATCGCGTGCTGTACGTATTCCACACCTTCCGCTATGAACAGGAGAACTCCACGCTGGTTTTCGGCGGCGTCACGGTGGGCTCGGCGGCGGCCAATGGAGCGACGCTGAAGCTTGCGGGCGGCGCCACGGTGACGGTGAGCGGGACGGTAGCGATCACGGGCAACTCGACGATCCAGATTCAGGGGAAGGACACCACCGGTCAGGTGAACGGCGCCTGGGCCGGAACGGGGGGCGCCATCCATACCGCGAACCTGGTGGTTGAGGCGGGATCGAGTCTGTCGGCGAACGGCCAGGGCTACGCGCAGGAGAGGGGTCCCGGCGCGGGGTTTGAAGGGTGGTACTGCGGCGGCGGCGCCTCTCATGCCGGCGCCGGGACGGGCACCGTGGCGGGGACGACGATCTACGGTTCGGCCATCGCGCCGGTGGATCTCGGCTCGGGCGGCGGGCACCTGTACGAGCCACCGGGCGGGACGGGGGGCGGCGCCATCCGTCTGGCAGTCAGCGGGACCTTGACCCTGAATGGGCGGGTGACCGCAAAGGGCACGGACATGGCAGGCAACGGCGGCGGCGGCGCCGGTGGGTCCATCTACGCGACCCTCGGCACGCTGGCCGGGTCCGGCTCGTTCTGTGCGGACGGCGGCAACCAGGGGGGTGACCGCAGCGCGGCGGGCGGCGGCGGCCGAATTGCCGTCTACTACTCGAGCGCCAGCGGCTATACGGGCTTCGCGACGTCCACGGCATTTGGCGGCACCACCCCCGGCGGGCGGGCGGGAGAAGGCACCGTCGGGTTCTTCCAGGCGCCGGACCTGGCCAACCCGACGACCGACCCTAGCCGGCAGCTCCAGGTCTATCACACCTTCCGCTACGAGCAGGCAGGCGGAAGCGCCTCCCTGGGCGGGATCACGCTGCGCTCCGTGGACTCGAGCGGCGCGCAACTGCGACTGGCAAAGAACTTCACCCTGGCGCTGACCGGCAACCTCGCCATTGGCCAAGTGGACGCGGCGAATGCCCATCTCTCCGTCGGCGGCGGCTCGGTCATCCGGGTTGGGGGCACGCTGAGCGTCGAGGGTGAGTCCTCGGTTCTGCTTCAATCGGTCAACGAGGGCGGAATGGCGAGCGGACAATGGCAGGGACAGGGGGTGGAGATCCACGCTGCCGACCTTGTCGTGGGCACGGGCTCCATCATTTCGGCCGACGCCCAAGGCTACGCGCCCGGCGTAGGTCCGGCAGTCGGCTCAGGCAACTCGGGCGGCACCTATGCTGGCATGGGGGGGCGGGGTCCTTGGGGCAGTCCTCTCACCACGACCTACGGCAACGCCTTGGCGCCTTTCGATCTGGGCAGCGGCGGCGGGGCCTTTGACGCCCTGGGCGCCGGCCAGGGCGGTAGCGGCGGCGGCGCCATCTACATCGAGGTCACCGGCCTCCTGACCCTGGAGGGCGAGATCTCGGCCGATGGACAGCACATGAACACCGGACGCGGCGACGGCGGCGGCGCTGGCGGCAGCGTCTACATCGTCACCCACGGGTTGACCGGCGCCGGGATCTTTACCGCCGAGGGCGGGAGCAGTATGCAGAACCGTGGCGGCGGGGGGGGCGGCGGACGCATCGCCGTCCGCTATGCGACGGCGGCCGGCTACACGGGATTTACGGGTACGACCGCCGGGGGCGGCACCGGCGCCAACAGCGGTCAGTCGGGGACCTCGGTCTTCATCGACACCAGTGTTCCCAGGGATCATCTGCGCTTCTACCAACGCTTCGTCCTTGCTGCCGGCAGCCAGGGGCGTTACGGGGCGATCACCTTGGACGATGCGGCCTCTCTGGTAGTTGGCGGCGGCTCGGAGCTGACGGTGGACGGCGCGCTGACCGTGCGTGGCGGCTCGACGGTCTTCGTCATGTCAACGGATTCTGGCGGCCCGGTTGGGGGAGTCTGGCTCGGAGCGGGATCGACCTTTCTTGCCGACACCCTCACGATCGAGGCGGGATCTGGCATCTCCGCGGATTTCCAAGGGTACCCGCAAGCCCTCGGACCGGGGTCTGTAGGAGGCTCAGGCAACTCGGGCGGCACGCACGCCGGGGTCGGCGGAACCTACTGGGGCGCCCCCAACCAGAATTCCTACGGCAATGCCTTGGCGCCTTTCGACCTGGGCAGCGGCGGCGGCACCTATGACGCCCTGGGCGGCGGCCAGGGCGGCGCCGGCGGCGGTGCGGTGCGCGTGGTCGTGGCCGGCACGCTGACTCTGGACGGCGGAATCACGGCCGACGGTCAGAGCATGGACACCTCCCGCGCGGATGGCGGCGGCGCCGGCGGCAGTGTGCAGGTGTGGACCGGCGTTCTGACCGGCTCCGGACGGCTCTCTGCGGACGGCGGCGCCAGTGTCTCCTACCGCGGGGGTGGGGGCGGCGGCGGCCGAGTGGTTGTTAGCGCCTCGGCGCTGAGCGGCAACGGGCAGATGTCGGCGACGGGCGGTAACGGCAACGGCCCCGGCGGCGGTGGGCAGGTGACTCTGTACACCCCGGTCGGGTCTCCGACCTGGGCCCTTAGCGCCTCTGGCGGCAACGGCGGCACGGCTGGTAGTACCCTGGTTTCGCCGACGCCGGCGTACGCCTGGATCGCCGACGGAAATACGTGCTCCCACGACACCGAGACCCTCTGCTGGGCCAGCGCCGGAGGCGACGCGGCCTCGACCACATTCCGCTTGACTGCGGTCGGCGGCCATGGCGAGATCCTTCTGGCCTCAGGGCCGGTATGGATCATGCGAGCGGACTGGGACACCACCTTTGCCCCTGATGGCACGTACGAACTGCGGGCGACCTTCCTGGACGCCGCGGGAGACGAGGTAGGACGGCTGACGCGGCAGCTCCTGGTGAACAACTCGGTCGTCTGGCATAGCGGACCGATCACCGCCAACGAGACCTGGACGGCCGACCAGGTCCACCTTGTCGAGGGCGATGTCACAATCGCCTCGGGCGTGACGGTGACAGTCGAGCCGGGAACCCTGGTCAAGTTCGTGGACGGCACGCGGGTGACGCTCAGCAACGGCGCCAGTCTGAACGCTGCCGGCAGCGCGGACACCCCGGTCATCTTCACCTCGCTGCGGGACGACACGGCGGGAGGAGACACGAACTACGACGGCTCCACGAGCCTGCCCCAGCCGGGGAGCTGGGATGGGATTGTCATGGTCGGCAACGGCACGTTGGGCCAGAACGACTACACGGAGATTCGCTACGCGCAGGCCAGTCACACCGGAGCTCTGACCGGTGACCAGACCTGGGATGGAAGTTGGACCCATCTGCTGAGCGGCGACGTCATCGTCCCCAACCGCGTGACCCTGACGATTGCTGCGGGCGCGGTCGTCAAGCTCGGCGCGGGCAAGAGCCTGATGGTGCAACCGGGTGGGCGTCTGGTCGCCGTCGGTTCCGTCGCGCTGCCCATCGTGTTCACCTCGGAGCGCGATGACAGCGTGGGCGGGGACAGCAACGGCGACGGATCGACGACGCAGGCCAAGCCCGGCGACTGGTACCGTCTCTACGTGGACGGCGGCGTGGCCTACTTCAACCACGTTCAGATGCGCTATGGCTCCGGCACGGACAGTACCCAGGCGGGGCTGATCCGCAGCAATGGCGCGGCGCAGGTCACGGTCGCGAACTCGATCCTGACGGACGGCTACTATACTGGTATTCTTGCCTGGGGCGGGACGGTGACCGTCACCAACACGGTGATCGCCGGCCTGGACCGCGGCATCTCGGCCCATCCCGGCGGTACCCTCGAGGTCACCAACTGCACCCTGGATGACAACCGCATCGGCCTGCTGCTGCATGGGGGCAGCCTGACGGCGGTCAACTGCATCGTCAGCCATAGCACCGAGTACGGCATCGACAATGACCTCGGTGGGCCGGCGCCCACGGTGCAGTACGGCAACGTCTGGGGCTCTGGGATACTGGACTACCGCGGCGTCACCAACCAGACCGGGCTGAACGGCAACCTCTCTGTCGATCCGCTTTACAGGAGCCGCGCCCACGGCGATTTCCGCCTGGGCTATGTGTCGCCCTGCATCGATGCGGGCGACGGCAGCGTGGCCCCTGTCACCGACTTGGCCGGGGCGCCGCGCTACGACGACCCACGCACCCCCAACACCGGCATCCCGGTGGAGATCGAACCCGGGAGCGTGGCCTACGCCGACCTGGGCGCCTATGAGTTCGTCGAGAGCGCCGGCTCAGCCATTGACCTGATCGTGACCGCGGTGGCTGGACCGCTGGCGGCGACGGCCGGCGAGACGGCCACGCTGTCGTGGACGGTGACCAACCTGGGAACCGCGACCGCGACCGGGCCCTGGCATGACACCGTGGCCCTCGTCCGCGACCCGGATACGGCCCCCGTTGCGGTCTTCGCAGGAGAGGTCCTCGTCGGCAGCGGCGTGACCCTCGGTCCGGGCGCGAGTTGCCTGGCTGCGGGCACCGTCCGCGTCCCCGGCAGTACCGTCGGCCTCCACCGTTGGCAGGTGACCACGAATACGCGCGGCGAGGTCTTCGAGGGCGCCAACACGACGAACAACACCGCGGTATCCCTGGCCCCGGTGGTCCTGGCGGTGCCGCTGGTCACGGTGGACGGTGAGGTGCTCACGGGCCAGTTTTCGGCGGTCGGTGAGTCGCAGTGGTTTGCCTTTTTGCCGGAGCCGGGTCAGGACCTCCTGCTCAGCCTCGATCTGGCCGACGCGGCGGGCGCAGTCGAGCTCTACCTCGGCGCCGGCTACATTCCCAGCCCGCAGCACTTCGACAGTCGCCAGACGGAGTGGAACTCGGCGCGAGTCAGCGCGCTGGTCGTCAACTCCACCGCCCAGACCTATTACGCCCTGGTCCGCAACACGGCGCTCTCCGGCAGCCGCGCCGATTTCACCCTCGGCGCCGCGGTTCTCGATTTCCAGTTGAACTCGGTCTCGCCGAGCGCGGTGGGGAATAGCGGCCCGGTGACGCTGAGGTTGCGGGGCGGGAAGCTGACGGGGGCGCTGACCTACCAGCTCGTGGATGCCGAGGGCGGGGCGCGCGCCGCCACCCAGGTGTACGTGGTTGACTCGGCGCAGGTCTGTGCCAGCTTCGATCTGACCGGCGCCACCCCGGGCAGCTACTCGGTGCGGGTCAGCACCGCCCTCGACTCGGTGGAGCTGGAGGGGGCGGTCACGGTGACCGCCACCGCGCCGGGGCGTTTCGAGGTCAACCTGATCATGCCTGC
>CAILKC010000895.1 GCA_903834675.1 uncultured Victivallales bacterium
AGCCGCGCCGACCAGAGACGGCGGAAGTCCTGCCCTCGGGCATGACGGCCCGCCGACCTCCACGCCCTGGGGGCGGACGAGACGGTCAGAGATGGCATCTCTAGTCCGCCTCGCGCCAGACGGGCGCCAGGCGTGGAGCAGCGGTCGGCCCGACCGTCCCCCAGCCGCGCCGACCAGAGACGGCGGAAGTCCTGCCCTCGGGCATGACGGCCCGCCGACCTCCACACCCTGCGGGCGGACCGGAGGGGCCGGGAGACGGCCCGGTGTACGCCCTGCTGGCGGAAGAGAGGGTCAGGGAGGGCATCTCTAGTCCGCCTCGCGCCGCGACGTCGCGACGCCGCTGGAGATGCGCTCTGCCGGGGTTACAGTGTGCGGCATAATCCACCTTCCCCGGCGGGTGCCATGACTGACCCCATTGAGCGCTTCTTCAGTGTAGATAGTCCTCTGCAACGGGCCGCGGAGTTCGGCGGCCGCGCCTATGAGTTTCGACCGCAACAGCGCACCATGGCGCTGGCGGTTGCGGCGCACCTTGACGAACGCCGTAATCTCTGCGTGGAAGCGCCGACGGGGGTGGGCAAGACCTTCGCGTACCTTGTGCCGGCGGTGTTGCAGGCCCTGGCCCGCCAGATGCCGGTGGTGGTGGCCACCCACACGATCAGCCTGCAAGAACAGATTCTGCGCAAGGATATCCCGGTACTGACGGGGCTGCTGGGGGTGCCGTTTGAGACCGCCCTGGCCATGGGCCGCTCGAACTATGTCTGCCTGCGGCGCTTACAGGCGCTGGGGCAGATGGACACCGAGCGTTTCACGGTGGAGGGGGCGCTGAAGGAGCTGAAGTCGATCTGGCAGTGGGTGACCGACACCCCCACCGGCAGTCTGGGCGAGCTCGGTTTTGAGCCGGCGCGGGCCTTGTGGGAGGCGATCTGTTGCGAACGTGGCAACTGCCTGAATCAGCGCTGTCCCCATTTTCGGCAGTGTTTTCTGATGCGGGCCCGGACGCGCTTGCAGAAGGCGCACCTGATCGTGGCCAACCACGCGCTGTTCTTCAGCGACCTGGCCATGAAACAGCAGGGACAGCTCGACGATGGCGGGGTCTTGCCCGCCTACGACGCCGTGATCCTGGACGAGGCGCATCTGGTTGAGGACTGCGCCGCGGAGCACCTCGGTTTGCAGGCGGGGTCGTTTGCCATTCGCCGGGGGCTGCGGCGGCTGTACCATAAGGATAGTGACCGCGGCCTGCTCGCCGATGGGCCCTGGGGCGAAGCCCGCGCCGCCGTGGCCCGGGCCGCCGAAGCCAGCGACCTGTTCTTTGGGCGGGTCGCCGACTGGCTGGCGCCGCAGGCGCAGGATCCGTTGCGCTACACCGTGCCGGGACACATCCCCAACTACCTCGACACGCCGCTGTTGCAGGCCGTCCAGGCCACCACCGCCACCGCCGAAACCTTGACCGGCGATACGGCAACCGAAGGGACCGGCCGCGAATTGCTGGCGGTGACCGACCAGCTCGAAACCCAGCGTCTGAATCTGCGCCGATTCCTCGACATGCAGGCCGAGGGCCACGTGTACTGGTTCGAGCGCCACGGCAAGGACCGCCGCGAGGTACTGGTTAAGGCGGTGCCCGTACATGTGGGGCCGTTGCTTGGTCTTAGTCTCTTCCGCGAAGGCTTGCCGGTGGTGCTGACCAGTGCCACTCTGGCCATCCGCGGCCGCATGGAGTACTTCCTCGGGCGCGTCGGCGCCGAAACTGCCGACCGGCTCGTACTGGATACGCCTTTTGACTTCCGCAGCCAGGTCACGCTCTACCTGCCGCGCGGCCTGCCGAACCCTAATGACACAGCGCAGTTCGTGCCCGCCGCGGCGAACCATATTCGGCGCTACATCCAGATGACGGGCGGCAGCGCCTTCGTGCTGTTCACCAGTTACGCCATGATGCGGAGTATGGCCGCCGAGCTGGCGGACTTTTTCCGCGAGGCGAAGCTGCGCGTGTTCGTACAGGGCGAGGGCATGCCGCGCTCGAAAATGCTCGAAGCGTTTCGTGAGGACATCAGCAGCGTGATCTTCGGTACCTCGAGCTTCTGGACCGGAGTCGATGTGCCGGGGGATGCGCTGCGCAATGTGATCATCGTGCGGCTGCCATTCAGCGTGCCGGACCATCCGCTGGTGGCGGCGCGCCAGGAGGACATCGAGAGCCACGGCGGGCGGGCTTTCACGGATTACGCGCTGCCGGAGGCGATTTTGCGCTTCCGCCAGGGTTTCGGACGGCTGATTCGCAGCCGGACGGACAGCGGCATCGTGGTGGTGCTCGACCGGCGCCTCACCGCGACCGGCTACGGTAAAGCCTTCCTGGAGTCCATCCCCGAATGCACTGTGGTGGTGGAGTGAGGGAGTTCTGTGTTCTGAGTTCAGGGTTCAGGGTTCAGGGGACGGCGAAACGGCGAGACGGCGAGACGGCGAGACGGCGACTGGAGGAGAAGGAGACGGAGAGAAGGGGGAGACGGCGAGACGGCGAAACGGCGAGACGGC
>CAILKC010000896.1 GCA_903834675.1 uncultured Victivallales bacterium
ACCAGGTACAGCGGCGCCTCCAGCGGCGCCGGGACCGTGGCCAGCGGGCGAATCGTCAGGTTGACCAGGGTGAAATCGCCGTTGGTCTTGACGCTCAGGCCGGGGCAGCGCACCACCTGGTGGTTCTTCACCGCCAGGCGCAGGGCGGTGGGCAACTCGCCCCGCAGGCCTTCGCGGGCCATCTTCAGGATATTGCTGACCTCCACCTCTCCCGGGGGCGGTTCCAGGTACATCCCCGTGCGGCCATGGAGGTAGAGGGCATCGCCCTGGCTGTTGACCAGCGCCGCGGCCAGGGCGACCTCTTCCAGAAGCGCCTGTTCGGTCAGTTCGCGCAAGGGCACCTTCGGGGGAAGAGCCGTCCGTTCGCCGTGGGTGCAGGCCACCCCCAGCGCGGTCATGGGGGGCTTAAAGGCACACACGCCGAACGCCGAGACGCCGCGGTAGGACTCCTGGCGCTGGTACAGCTTCGCTTTCCGGTCCAGCGCCACGAACAGCTCGTGAAAGTCCCCCACCGTCTCCGAGGTGCCCAGGAAAAGAACGCCGTTGGGGTTCAGCGCGTAATGGAAGCGCGGCACGAGCAGCCTCTGCAGGTCGCCGTCAAGGTAGATCAGGAGGTTACGGCAACTGATCAGGTCGAGCTTGGAGAAGGGCGGGTCGGAGGTCACGTTCTGCTCGGAGAAGACCAGCAGGTCGCGGATGCTCTTGTGGATGCGATAGGAGCCGCGTTCGGGGTCGGCCGCGAAGAAGCGTCTCAGCCGTTCCGGCGTGAGGTCGGCGGCGATGCTGGCCGGGTAGAGCCCAGCGCGGGCCGTGGCAACCGCCTGGCTGTCAATGTCGGTAGCGAAGATCTGCACCTTGAAGCTCTGCTTCATCGCCTCCTGCCGTTCGGCGATCAGGATGGCGAGCGAATAGGCCTCCTCGCCGGTGGAACAGCCCGGTATCCAGACGCGGATCACGGCGCTGGTCGGCTTGCCGACAAAGAGCTTGGGAATAACCCGCTCCTCGACGACCGCAAAGGCCTCGGGATCCCGGAAGAAGCTGGTCACCCCGATCAGCAGATCCCGAAACAGCGCCTCCACCTCCACCGGCGTCTCGCGCAGGTACTTGACGTAGTCGCCCAAGCTCGCGATCTGGTGGATGGCCAGGCGCCGTTCGATGCGCCGCCGGACGGTGCTCAGCTTGTAGTGCGAGAAATCGTGACGAGTCTGGGCGCACAGCAAAACGAAGATCGCCTGCAGGGTGTTGTCGGCCTTGATCGGCATCGCGCCCGCGCTCGGGTGAGGCTTGCCAAAGGCGTGGCTGGCATAGGTGATGAGCTGCGCCGGCATCTCCGTCGGCGGCAGCACAAAGTCAACCAGGCCGGTGGCGATGGCGCTGTGCGGCATGCCGTTGTAGTCGGTGGAGGCAGGGTTCTGCGCCATCACCATGCCGCCCTCGCCCTTGATCGCCCGCACCCCCAGGGTGCCATCACTACCGGTGCCGGAAAGTACGATGCCGATGGCCCGCTCACGCTGGTCCTGGGCCAGGGAACGGAAGAAGAAGTCGATGGACATGCGCTGACCGCGCGGCGCGGCGGGTTCCAGAAGTTGCAGCGCCCCATTCAGAAAGGCCATGTCACGGTTCGGCGGGATGATGTAGGCGCAGTTGGGCTGAACCGCCATGCCGTCCTCGACCTCGAACACCTGCATCCGGGTGTAGCGCCGAACCAGGTCGGTAAGGATGCTCTTGTGATCCGGGGCCAGGTGCTGCACCAGCACAAAGGCCATGCCCGGATTCGCCCCCACAGGCATGCCGGAGAA
>CAILKC010000897.1 GCA_903834675.1 uncultured Victivallales bacterium
CCGCGACCGTGAGGTCGGCGGCGCCCGCCGCTGAGTACTGCGCCGAATCGATCGTCGGTGGCGCGCCGCGGCTGAGGTACAGTTCGTTCATCCCGACATCGTCATCGTCGTCGAGTTTGATAACCAGGTTCGACCCCGTGGGCACGAGTACGTGGTAGTACTGCACTTCGTCCGCGGCGGCAAACGCCCCGGCGAAAGGCGTGCCGAGGGTCAGCAGCGGCATGGTGAAGGTGGCCGGTGTAGCGGACGCCGCCGCGTTGTTGGCAAGGCTGCCGCCTTCCAGGGTTTCGTAGCGAGCATCAGCCACCACGATGAAGTAGAGGTTGCCGGGGACAACCCCCTGCAGGAAGAGGCCAAGTTCTGCCGTGTAGAAATGACCGGCAGCGAGGCCGCCATGGTGCTGCAGCGTGCCGATCACCCGGTCATCCGCCGAGAGGGTCGCATCGGTGGAGAGATACACGACATCAAGCCAGGTCCGCGTCGCCTCGGCGGTCCCGGTGTTGGTGACTTTCCAGGAGACCTGGAGCGTGCCGTTCTGGGTGCCGGCGGCGGGACCGCTGACCTGGCTGGTCACCAGGTCGATATCCAGCGGCGTCAGGCCGTTGTACTCGAAGGCCCCCATATCGACGTAGCCACGCGGCCCGGACTCGGCATTCGGGACCCCCGGGTGGTCGTAGCGCAGCAGGCCGAGGAAGTCCCGCAACGGCGCCCCGGCGCTGCTACCCGAGTCGATGGCGGGAGAGCCATCCTGAAGCCTGTAGGGCAGGGCCTCGGTGCCGACGTAGAGCGGATCGGCGGAAAGGTTGCCGTTCTGTCCGGTCTGGTTGGTCAGGTCGCGGTAGTCGCCGTAGCCCGCGCCGGGATTGTAGACGTCGCAAGAGCGGACGGTCAGGGCGGACGTGCCAGCCCGGTACAGGCCGGCGGAGGAGTTGCGCGTGATCAGGCTGTTGGTCACCACCGCGGTGGCGGCGTCCGTATGCACGCCGGTGCGGTTGTGATCGATGGTGCAGTTGTACAGCGCGGCCACCGAGCCGCTGAGGGCGAAGACCCCGGTAGTGTTGTTTTCGGCCACGACGGTGTTTTCGAGGTCGAGCCTGGCGCTATTGCAGGCCCCGATGCCACTGGTCCCGCACTGGGTGACGTAGGTGTTGCGGAGGCGGGCAGAGCCGTTGTCCAGCAGGACTGCCGCCGTGGTGCTCCAGCCGCCGTAACGGACTTCAACCTGGTCCAGGACGCTGTCCATACTGCCTGGGCCGAAGATCAGCCCGCCCCAGGCGCCGCGGAAGGGGCCGGCCGGGTGATGGTTCGTGTCGCCGCCCACGCTGTCGTCACGATCCGTGGTGATGACGATGGGCGCCGCCACGGTCCCGGCGGCCGCAAGAGTCCCGTTCACCCTCAGGAAGACCTCGCCGTACTGGGCCTTGATGATCAGCCCGGGTGCCAGAGTCAGCGTGCTGCCGGCGGGCACGGTGACGTCAGCGGGGAGGATGTGGACGATGTCCGTGTTGCTCCAGTGTGCATCGCTGAGGAGGGTGCCGCCGTCCAGGCGCATCCCATTCTGCCCATTCTGGTCGAGGGTGACGCCGCTGATAACCGGCACCGAGGCCAGGTCCGCCGAGATGGCGGCCCAGCCGTTGAGGCTGAAGGTGCTACGGGTGAGCTGCGGCGTGCAGTCTTGCAGGCGCAGGCCGTAGACGCCGGAGCCAGAGACGGTGCAGTCGGTCATGGCCAGAGCGGCTCCGTCCACCTCGATGCCCGCCGTCGCGCTCCAGCCCGGGTAGAAGACCCGGACATGGGAGAGGGTGTTACCGGTGCTGGTAGGCTCGAAGCGGATCCGGCCCCAGACGTTCGGGTACGGTCCGTCGTTGGCGCCGTTGTTGTTGGTGTCGCCGCCGACACTGTCGTCCCTCTCGCTGGTGAACGTGATGGGGGCGGCGGCGCTGCCGTCGGCCAGAAGGGTGCCCCGCACGATGAGGTCCGTGGAACCGTAGGCGACTTTGACGATCTGGCCCGGGGCCACGGTCAGGGTTCGGCCCGCCGGCACCGTGACGCTCCCGGCCAGGCGGTAGGTGATGTCCGGGTCGTCCCAGAAGCCGTCGCCCGGGAGCGTACCGGAGTCCACCGTGAGTCCGTTCACCCCGTTGTTAGTGACGGTCACCCCGTCGACGTCGGGGTTTGAGGCCAGGTCCATGGAGACCGCCGAGCCGCGGTTGTCGGCGAAGATCGTCTCGCGCAGCAGCGGTGACGCCCCCGCGATGCGGATGCCGTTGGTGCCGCACTGGCGCAGGGTGCAGTCGGTCAGGCTCAGCCCGGCGTGGTCGACGATGACCTCGCCGGCCCCAGTCCAACCGCCATACGAGATGCGGCAGTGCCGCAGCGTGTTGCCCGTGCTGGTGGAGCTGAACCAGAGCCCGCCCCAGAGCCCCCGGTAGGGTCCGTCGTTGGCGCCGTTGTTGTTGGTGTCGCCGCCGATGCTATCGTCGCGGTAGGAGGTGAACTCCACCGGGGCGCCGGCGGCCCCCGCGGCGACGAGGGTGCC
>CAILKC010000898.1 GCA_903834675.1 uncultured Victivallales bacterium
CTGAGGGATGGCGCCCCTTCGGGGCTGAAGAGGCAGAAGGGATGGCGCCCCTTCGGGGCTGAAGAGGCAGAAGGGATGGCGCCCCTTCGGGGCTGAAGAGGCAGAGGCGAACCCGCGACTTCCGCAGCTGGTGGTGCCGCCGCGAAACCGTAGCGGTGGGATGGCGGATCGAGATTGAAATTGGGATCGAATCGACGGGGGGGACTTGGACACTTGTCTCTCGACCCACCACGGCGGGGAGGCCCTCGACCCTCTGCGGTTCTCAGACAAGCGAACCCCTACGGAACTGACCTGCGCTCCGTCGGCCGTCGGCGACTTGACGGGCTAACTCTCTTCTGTTATACTTGTAGTAGTACCAACAAGAGTACCACTAAGTATGACCGTCAAGACCGCCATATCTTTGGACCAGGCCCTTTTCGAGGAAGCCGAGACCCTGGCGGCGACGCTGAAGGTATCGCGGAGCCAGCTCTACGGGCTGGCGTTGCGCGACTACCTGCGGCAGCAGGCAAACCGGGCGAAGCTCGAGCAGCTCAACCGTGTCTACGGGGACGTGGCGCCGACTGCGGCTGGCCTCAGCCTGGCCCAGGCACACAAACGCTCGCACCGCAGGCTACTGGAGGGCACGTGGTGATCCGGCAAGGGGATGTCTACTGGGTGGACTTGGGCGAACCCGGAGGATCCGAGCCGGGCTACCTCCATCCGCACGTCGTGATCCAGAACAACCTGTTCAACCGCAGCCGGATCCGTACCGTCGTGGTGGTGGCGCTGACTTCGAACTTGCAACGTGCCGAGGCGCCGGGCAATGTGCTGCTGAACCAGGGCGAGGCCCATTTGCCGAAACCGAGCGTGGTGAACGTGTCTCAGGTGTTCACCGTGGACCGCGGCCAGTTGGCGGAGCGGATCGGCACCCTCTCGCCGACACGCGTCCGGGACATCCTCCGCGGCCTGCTCACCGTGGTCGAGCCGAACGAACCGGAGTAGGGTCTGGAATGCCGGGGCTGTTCCAAAAAGCGACCGCCGTCGTCCCGCCGGCAATGAAAGCGGCGTCGACGGGCCGCGTCCGCGGCCCTCTGCCGCACGCAGTCCATATCGCGCGTCGGCCAGGTGGACTGCGTGTGGCAAGGTTCGCCGACGGCGACCGCGACACCGCTTGGGTTTGGCGCCTGTGCCATTTCTGACGGAGTATGTTCTCGCTGCAACCAGATACGGCAGACAGACCACGGGTTGTTGCGCCGCCCAGCCCGGTTCCAGGAGATCGATCATGGTGTCCAGACTCGCCCTCATCAGCTCATCCCTGGCCAGCCTGGCGTTGCTGGCCACCAGCCTCGGGGCCGCTGACACCCCTGCCCTGCCGCCGGTCAAGCCGGGGGACACGGTTCTGGAGATGTCTTTCGAGAAGCCGGAGGCGCGCCAGTCCTGGTCGACGGCGGACTTCGCCGCCTGGGTCCCTGAGCACGCTGGGGCCACCTGTCTGCGCGTCTCCGTCGCAGCGGCGGACGCGGCCGGTGGCCACATGGTTCGCCTGCCGCTGGACCTGACGCGCTACCGCGGCTGCCGGTTGCGCCTCGAGTGCCTGGTCAAAGCCCAGGATGCCAGCAAGCCGCCGCAGTCCTACCTCGGCGTCAAGCTCATGCTGCACTACCGCTCGCCGGCCACCGGCCCCTACTGGCACAACCCAAACGACGTCTTCGGGACCTTTGAATGGAAGCCCCTCACCGGGATCGTCAGTATCGCGGACGATGCTACCGATGGCGAACTCAATCTCGGCTTGCAGGACAGCAGTGGCACCGTTTGGTTTGACAACCTGAAGCTGACCGTGCTGGCGCTGCCGCGCCCGCCCCGGCCGGCGCCCCAACCCAACCCGCCAGCGGTCTTCCGCGGCCACGAGCTGCCGCGCCTGCGCGGCGTCATGTCCCCCAACACGTTCAAGGACGAGGATCTGCGTGTGCTGGGCCAGGAGTGGAAGGCCAACCTGATGCGCTGGCAGCTCACCCGCAACTGGGGCCAGGCGGGAACCGAGCGGGATCTGGCCGAATACGATCAGTGGCTCGAGGCGAAGCTCACCGAACTGGACCAGGGCCTGGAAGCCTGCGCCCGCTATGGCATCAAGGTCGTGGTCGACCTGCACTCGCCCCCCGGCGGTCGCTTCGCCAACAAGGACATGGCCATGTTTTTCGAGCCGCTTTACCAGGACCACTTCGTGGCGGTCTGGGAACGCATCGCCCGGCGCTACAAGGGCAACCCGGCCATCTGGGGCTACGATTTGGTGAATGAGCCGGTCCAGGCGGAGCCCTCTCCGGCCGGCGTGGCCGACTACCTGGGCACGCAAGTACGAGCCGCCAAGGCGATTCGCGCCATCGACGCCGAGCGCCCCATCTTCATCGAATCCTGCCAATGGGATTCGGCGGACGGCTTCCGCGAACTGGACCCGGTTGAGGTGCCCAACCTCGTCTACCAGGTCCACATGTACTACCCGGGCTCATTCACACATCAGGGGGTGTTCAGCCCGGCTCCCGAGGGCGGGATTGCCTACCCTGGCGAGCTTGACGGCAGACGGCTGGACAAAGAGGCCCTGCGGCGGCACCTGCAGCCGGTACGCGACTTCCAGCTTGCCTATAACGTGCATATCTACGTCGGCGAGTTCAGCGCCATCCGCTGGGCGCCTGGCGACAGCGCTTACCAGTACCTGCGGGACTGCATCGCCATCTTCGAGGAGTATGGCTGGGATTGGTCCTACCACGCCTACCGCGAGTGGGACGGCTGGAGTGTCGAGCACGGTCCAGACCGCACCGACCGCCAACCCACCACCGAGCCCAGCGACCGCAAGCGCCTGCTGCTCGAGTGGTTCGCCCAGAACCGCAAGCCGTAGTGCCGCCCGTCAGCGTGAGGTGTTGCCGGAGGGCTCACCGCCCCCGGCGCGCCGGGGCCGGTGAGCCGCTTCCCTGGGCGCTCGGTGCGGCGCGGCGCGGTCACTCGTGGCGCAGGGCTTCGATGGGGTTGAGGGCGGCGGCGCGGAGGGCGGGATAGAGACCGAAGAGCACGCCGGTCAGCATGGAGATGCCGAAGGCCATAGCCAGGGCGTCGGCGCGGACGATGGTCTTCAGGCCAGAGGCATGCGTGACGATGGCCGGGATGCCGATGCCCAGTCCGACGCCCAACATGCCGCCGGCCAGCGATAGCAGCAACGCTTCGGCGAGGAACTGCAACACGATGTCGCCGCGGGTGGCGCCGAGGGCGCGGCGGACCCCGATTTCGTGGGTGCGTTCGGTGACGCTGGCCAGCATGATGTTCATGATGCCGATGCCGCCGACCAGCAGGCTGATGGCGGCGATGCTGCCCAAGACAATGCTGAAGATGCGTTTGGTGGCCTCGGCCTGCTTCAGCAGTTCCAGCGGGATGACGATGTCGAAGTCCTTCTCCTTGTGAAAGCAGGTGAGCATGGTGCGCACGCCGTTGGCGATGGGGATCACGGATTCGTTGGCCGGCGCGGTGATCGTGAGTTCGTGCAGCTCGACCTGTTCGGCCTGGAAGGAGCCCGTTTCCATCTTGACCAGAATCTCGCCGAAGCGCCAGCGGGCCGCGCTGATGGGGATATAGGCATCGTGGACGTTCTTGGCCGCGGCGCTGGCGGCCTGGCTGGGGGATTCGAGATGGCCAGCGATGCCGATGACAGTGTAGGCCTGGCTGCCGAGGAAGACCGTCTGGCCGATAGGCGGACTCAGGGGGAACAGCTCGCGGGCGGCAGTATCGCTGAGCACGACCACGTTGGCGGTGGACTGCTGGTCTTCGTCGGAGAGGAAGCGGCCCTTGCGCATGCGGATGGGCCCCTCGTTCAAATACCAGGGCACGGTGCCGACGATGCGCCCTTGCAGGCGAACCGCACCCACACGGATGTAATCGGAAATAAGGCGCGCCGGCACCTGCACTTTGACGCTGGGAAACAGCGTCTTGATGCGCAGCGCGTCGTCGTAGGTAAGGCCGTAGACGCTGAGGTTCTGGTTGACCTGGCTGGTGGTGGTGGACTGGGTGGGTTTGCGGGAGCGGATGATGATGTTGGTGCTGCCCATAGCACGGATTTGCTCGCGCGCCTCGAAGCTGGCGCCCTCGCCGATGGCCAGCATGGCAATGACGCTGCTGACCCCGAAGATGATGCCCAGCGCGGTCAGGAAGCTGCGCAGTTTGTGGTCAAAGAGGCTGCGCGCCCCCAGCTTGACCATGCGCTTGACCTTGAACAGGGTGAAGGTCATCGGCGCTCCTGCCGTCGGCGTTCGTCGCGGTCGATGACGCCGTCGGTGAGGTGGATCACGCGGTGAGCGTGCTCGGCGACCGACGCCTCGTGCGTCACCAGGACAATGGTGCGGCCCTGGAGCACGAGTTCATCGAGGATCTCCATGATCTCGATGCCCGTGCGGGAATCGAGATTGCCGGTTGGCTCGTCGGCCAGAATGACGCCGGGGTCGTTCGCCAGGGCTCTGGCGATGGCGACGCGCTGGCGCTGGCCCCCCGAGAGTTCCGGCGGACGGTGGCGAAGCCGGTGGCCCAGGCCGACGCGCTCGGCGAGTTCGGTGGCGCGGCGGCGGCTCTCGCGCTCATGGCAACCCTGGTAGAAGAGGGGCACCTCGATGTTCTCGAGCACGGTGATCTGGGGTATGAGGTTAAAGGACTGGAAGACGAAGCCGAAGCGGTGACAGCGCAGGGCGCTGAGTTGGTCGTCGGTCATCTGGGCCACGTTGGTGCCTTCGACCAGGTAGCGGCCCGCGGTGGGCGAATCCAGGCAACCCAGAACGTTCAGCAGGGTCGACTTGCCGGAGCCGCTGGAGCCCATGATGGCCAGGTAGTCGCCACGGGCCAAGACGAAGGAGATCCCGCGCAGGGCCTGGACGATAGTATCGCCCATGGGGTAGTCCTTGGTCAACCCCTCGAGGCGGATCACCTCGGTGCTCGTGTCTTGAGCCGCGGTCATAGACGGGGCTCACTCCTTGGGGGTACTGGCGGTGGGGGGATTGGCCGTGGTGTCTTGCACGGTCGGCGGATTCATGCAGATGACGTCGCCCTCTTTGAGTCCGTCCTCGACGACGATGAAGATGCGGTTGCGTTTACCGAGCTTGACCGGCACTTTGCTGCCGTCGCGCCGGAACACGGCGTGTTTGCCCTCGTCGTCGGTCTGCACGCTTTGGATGGGGACCTGCAGGACTTTGTCGAGGCGCTCGGAGAGAATCTCGACCGTGGCGGTCATGCCGGGGCGGAGGGTATCGTCCTTTTCGCGCATGATAATCTTGACGTCGTAGACCTTCAGATCGGGATTGAGCCAGCGGGACTGGCTGCTGGGGATGACGGCTTTCTTATCGACATCGCCGGCGAAGGTCTTGCCGGGCATGGCATCGACGCGGATGGAGGCGGGCTGTTTCTCGACGACCGCATCGACCTGGGCTTCGTGGACCTTCACCACCACGGCCATGCGGGAAAGGTCCGGCAGGCGGATGAGTGTCTGCTGGGGGCGCACTTCAACGCCAGCGCGAATCGGGCCCTTATTCTCCCAGTGTTGTGGCGCCTGGTAGATGACGAAGCCGGGCTGGGTGGCCTTGATGGTACACTTCTCGATGTTGCGCTTGGCCTCTTCAAGGCGCTGTTTGGCGCGTTCGAAGGCGCCATCGCGGGACTTGAGCTGGGCTTCAGTCTGCGCCTGCCGCGAACGGGCCACCGCCTCGGCGCGGACTTTCTTCTCCTGCGCCTCCAACTGTGAGGCCCAGGTTTTCTGGAAGTCGCGCACGAAGTCATAGCGTCGGAAGATCAGCAGTTTCTCTTCGGCGCTTACCAGGCTCATCCGCTGCGTGGTCAGGTCCAGTTCGTCGGTATCAAGTTCGTTCTTGCTCACGAACTGCTTCTCGAAGAGTTTGCGGGTGTAGGTGAGTTTTTCTTCGGCGCGGTTGAGTTTGATCCGGGCCAGTTCGATGTCGCTCTGGAGGCGGCGCAGGTCCTCTTTGGTCTGGCCGCCGAGGCCCTGATCATCCAGCAGGGTGGCGATGTCGGTGGCCGAATCCTTGAGGACGCGCAAGGCGAGGGCATCGCCGACGAGACGGTAGAGGTCGTTGCGGGCGTAGGTCACGTTCAGTTCGGCGGCGCGGATATTGCTTTCGTTTTCGCTCTTTTGGATGGTGAGTTGTTCGGTGGCTTCGGTGAACGAGGCGCGGCTGCTTTCCTGGTCGCTTTCGAGTTGGTAGAGCTGATCGGTGAGGGTGCTGGCGTCGAGCTTGATGAGGGCCTTCTTGTTCTTCACATCGTCCGCGGTGATGACCGTGCCTTCATCGACGATCTCCAGAATCTTGAGGGTTTGCGGGACCTCGCTGACGATATCGATGGATTGGGCCGCTTCGAGGCTGCCGGTTTCGACGATGGTGATGTCGAGGGCGCCGCGTTTGACGGTGAACTCGCTCTCCGGCGCCACGGCGACCTTCCGGCCGCAGGAGACACAGGGGCAGAGGAGCAGCACCGTGGCGAGGGTGGAGAGCGCGGTACGGAGAGTGGGCAAAGGGGGGGCAAGGCGGCGGGGACCGATCATGGGGGGGGTGCTCCGTCCGGCGGCGGCTGCAAGGCAAGGGCTGGTGACCAGAGGGTGTCGGGCTCGGTCGGCAACTGCTCCAACTGGAACATGAGCCGCAGCCAGTTCATCCGATGCTCAACCAGCGCCACGGTGGCCGCATTCTCGGCGTTGATGAGGGAGTCCCGCGCATCGAGGACCTCGCGGATGTTGACCCGGCCAGCCTGGAACAGCAGGTCCGTACTCTCGACGCGCTTGCGGGCCAGGTTAACGCTGAGGCGCTGAATATGGAAGTTCTGTTCTGCGGACTTGAGGTGCCGCCAGACGTTACGGAGTTCGGCGATGATGCGGTCGTGTTCTTGGGTAACCGTGCGTGTCTGCCGGTCTTCGGAGATCAGGGCGCGGCGGTAGGCAATGATCTCGGCGGTGCGGTCGAAGGGCAGGTCGGCATCCAGTTCGGCGGTGTAGTTCCCGCGGTCAAAGGCGAGGTTGCGCAGGTGATCATCGGAGGGGCTGGAGGCCTGGCCGGAGAGTTTGAGGTTAAGGCGAGCGCGCAAGGCATCGGCGGCAACCAGGGTGGCGCGCTGGGCATCGGCGAGGCGGTCGTTGACGGTGGCCCAGTCCAGACGGTTTTCGAGGGCGCTGGCCGCCGCCTTCTCGAAGTCCATGGGGGGTTGCGGCAGAGCCGCCGCCGCCAAACGTTCGAGGTCGGCCCGTTCCAGTTCGATAGCGACTTCCAGGGGCAGGCCCAGAATCTGCTTCAGAGCATCCTTGCTGGACTGGTAGGTCTCCTCGCGCAGCACCAGCGAGGACTGCGCCTCGAGTTCGCGCTGGCGGGCCTGGTCCACCTGAAACAGCGGCACGCGGCCGGATTCGGCCAGGGCTTCGGAGCGTTCGCGGGAGTCTTTGAGATTGGTGAGATTGCGCCGGGCAATCTCAAGGCCGTCGAGGGCACTGAGCACCGCGTAGTGGCGGTCCGCGATGTCGATAAGCAGGCTCTTGCGCTCGCGCACGTAAGCCCTTAACGCATAGATCAGATTGCGTTCCGCCTGGGTGAGGGGTTCCCGGACCACGAGGGTACTCGAACCCGCCAGCAGGGGTACGGCCAGGCTGAGATTGGCCAGGGTGTTGAGCGAGAGTTCGCGACTGCCACTGAGGTATTTCAGGCTGTAGAACGCCAGCGATCCGGTGAGACGGGAGCCGGCGATGAGGCGTTTGCTGAAGCCGACCGAGCCCTCGGTCTTCAGCGTGGTGTCTGGGCCGTCGAGGTTGCGACCGAGGATGGCCCGCAGCGATTGGCTGGGGAGCCAGTCCCAGTCGTGGGCCACGGAAACCAGCGCCAGGGCGGACTGGTAGAGGTCTTCGCGGGCGGTCTGATACTGGCGGCTGTGGCGGGCACCGAGGGCGAGCGCCTGGCGCAAGTCCAGGCGCAGCACGCCCTCGCCAGCGGGCTTCACATAGGACGTATAGCCATCGAAGCCAATGGTTTCCGGTGTCTCACCTGGGAACTCCCGGAGCTGGGCCGTAGCGAGGAATCCCAGCGTGCGCCGGTTCAAGCGTTCAAGTCGGCGGGCCGTGCTGCAGCCGACCATGGCAAGCAGCAGTCCCGCGGCGCAGGCGCTCCGCAGGACCTTGGCCCGCACCCCGGCAACTGGCCTGGTCTGCGACCGTTGATCTGGCACTTGTCTCACGTTCGCAGGACCGCCAATCTGCTAACAGCTCCACTACGGACCCAGAAGGCTGAACTTTAACCTGGAACTCCTCCGCCAGCCGGTCCAGCCCGAACACCCACCATAACGTCCGAACCGTGCTTTTCATTGGCGGGCCGGGGCGCAAGTCAGCTCCGTAGGTGGTGACTACTCAGGTCCTGGGTTCAGGAAACGGCGAAACGGCGAGGCGGCGAGACGGCGAAACGGCGAGGCGGCGAAACGGCGAGGCGGCGAGACGGCGAGGAAGACTGGCGGAGAGGAAAACAGGGGGCAAGGGTTCAACTGGGCCCCCGGCTTGGGGGCCGGACATACCGGAATGAGACTTGCCGACGCGGTTCCCATTCCGATCCGGCCGGGACGCGCCGGATCGCCTGGAATCCAAAACGAGATTGAGCCCTGCCGGGGCGGCATACCGACAGTCCATGGGCACCGCGCGGCCAGCTATGGCGCCCCTTCGGGGCTGAGAATCTGGGGTATGCACGGTACCCAGGGCGGTGCCCTGGGCTGAGGGATGGCGCCCCTTCGGGGCTGAAGAGGCAGAAGGGATGGCGCCCCTTTGGGGCTGAAGAGGCAGAAGGGATGGCGCCCCTTCGGGGCTGAAGAGGCAGAAGGGATGGCGCCCCTTCGGGGCTGAA
>CAILKC010000899.1 GCA_903834675.1 uncultured Victivallales bacterium
AATCCCGCCGACAGCACGCGGCTGGTCGAGATGACCGCCGCGCACATCCGCAACACCGGCGTAACGCCCAGCCTGGTCAGCACCGACGACGGCTACAGCGCCCAGAGCAACCTCGACGGCCTGGACAGCCTGGGAGTCGAGACGGTCAGCTTCAGCGGCGCCAAGGGTCGCGAACTGCTTGGCGATGAACTCTGGGAAAGCACCGCACAGATCCGCAGCGACCGCTCGGCGGTGGAGTCGACCATCTTTACGCTCAAGCACAAGTGCGGCATGCGGCGCTTCTGCCGCCGAGGCATCGAGGGCGTGGGCCAGGACCTGTCCGAAGCAGTCCTGACCTACAACCTCTGGCGTCTGGCCTGGTGTCGGCGCCAGAAGCACGCCGAACAGGCAGCCGCCGCCTGAAGCGACGCCGCACGTTACGGAAGGGACGATGAAGGAACCGGGCAACACCGGAGAAGCACCTATGCACAGAAAGCGCCCAATGCCTCGCAGTTCTTGGCCAAACGCCGCCTGAGACGGGGCCGACGGCCCGCTTCAGGCCCGAAAACGGACATCCGGGGGCGCTGAACCATGATACCATTCCGGTGGCATTACGCCGTCAGAGGCTTTTGGGAAAGGCTCTAGCTAGTCTCGTAGTCTCGGTCAATGACTGCGAGTGCGGCGAAGGATGGGACGGCGACCTGCTCCAGTACGAACACGGCGGGTATAACCGGACCATTGTCGCCCTGCGGCAGGCAGGCCAGATTCTGGAACCCAGGGAACGTAATCTGCTCGATCTCGTCAATCAGACCGTCGAGGAAGTCACTGAGCGTGACCCTGCGCTTCGCCTCAAGTCCGACTTCGCTCACGGCTTTCTGCAGATACCGAATCTCCTGGAGGCTCCAGTCGCCCGCTTTCAGACGAAGGAAGTCACGCACGATTCGAAGCAGCCTCATATTTGGGGGGAACCTCTCCTCGTAGTCGAGAGTCTGCAGGGTCAGGAGCCAGCTGTGGACGTTCGTCGCCACCTCAAGGCTGCCAACTCGACTCTCCAACCCCAGGAAACGCTCGCCAATACGTTCGGCCATCTCGGTGATGGCCCGTCTTGCCTCCTCCTCCTTGACCGCCAGCGTCAACAGGTTGTTCTTAACGGTAATGATCGAACTGGCGAGCATCAGATCCCGCTCTTGGAGCAATGAGAGATAGCGCCAGCTCGTCCTTTGCATCTCAACCAAGTCCTGAACGTTCGCCCTCTCCAGAGAACTGGTCTTCCCGCTGATCTTGCCCCAGCAGCGTTTGAAGAAACCCTTGTCCCTGTACTCCTGCAAACGGTCCGCGGTACATGCCTGTAACCGGGTTGCGTCCAACGCCAACTGTTGCATCTCGACCGCTTGTTCACCGGCCCTTTGGAGCAGAGGATCAAGCTGTTGGTCAATGTGCTGCTTTTCCTGGAGGGAGTATTCGAACACGGCCAGACCCCTTTCAGAGCTTCCGGATTGCCTTCAGCATGTTCTCGCCAGCCTGGTCAATACGTGTGATCTGACGTGACGTCATCTCGTCCACGTTGCGATCCATGACCAGAAAACCGCAGAACGCCCGCTGCCCCATCGCCATGGCTTCCGAGCACTGTTGCATGGCAGCGCCAGCGGCCGCCAGGGAGGCGGTGTTATTCATCACTTCACGGTAAGGCTTTTCAATTCCGTTCTCGACCGCGATTGTCACTGCAAGTCCGACAATCAGCCCCCCGGCAATACCAGCCAGGACAGGCGCAAGACCAACTGTGGCACCCAGCGCCGCCGCCACACTGACGCCAATAGTAGAGCCGGCAACGCCACCCGACGTTTGCAGGATGTTCTTGCCGAAACGGGTCTCCAGCTCCTGCGGCGACATCCTGCCTGCGGCTACCATGACCATACACTGAACCAGGTCGACGGCGCACACCGCCGCACCGGCGATTCCACCCCTCGCCAGCAGGCCTCCGACAGACTGTGTTGCAAGCGCACCGGCCGTCAGACGTGTGACCACGCTCACCGTACCGGCCGCCGCTGCCGCCTTCAGTGCGCTGTCGGCCGAAGCCATCGCCGTACCCTTCAGGATGCCAAGAATCGCCTCCTCCGGGGTGATCTTTCCTTCCTTCACAAGCTTCAGATACTGGATGGTGCCGACAGTCCCGGCCATCACGGCGGAGATAGCTGCCGCCCCGACTGCGGCATTCCTCATCTGCTGGAGAGTTGAGCGGTCCAGGTAGGTGTCCTCAATGTCCCTGCGTAGTTTCGTGCCCTCTGGCCCATCACTCGCAGCTCGACGCGCCTCTTCTCTGCTAAGGGGACGGGATCTCGCGCCATCGTGTTCCAGTCGATCACTGACCCGCTCCTCAACGTTCTTGGCGGCAGTGGCGACAGCGGGCCGGGTCTGTTCGTTCTTCAGCCGTGTCTTCCGTAGTTCATCTTTGATCCCTGGACTTCCGTCCGTCGGATGTACCTGATCAGAAGGCCCGACAAAAGAGTCCGCATCGTGGTAATGCTGAGATCCGTCTGGCCGTACCTCGCGCATGGCATTGGCCGTAGCCTGGGGATCCTTGTAGTACTTCACTTGGGAGTTGTGGACAACCTCGCCGTTGTCCACGATGGCGATATCGGCGACGGGGTCATTCACGCTGTACGGGGTTTGGGACCACGCCGGATCTCTGTCGGTAAGCGCTCTGGCTGTCTTGTCCTGCAGCATCGCCTCAAGGTTGAAACTTTCGGCGTGAAGCTGCTCAGCTACCTGGCCAGCCTTACTGGCTATGGGCTGGGCGCCCCCAAGTATGCTGCGATAGGCGTCATCGCGTCGGAGCGTTTCCGCCACCATGTCACCCATCTGCCTGGCGGCCGATTCGGGGTACGCCATGTTGGCCGCGGCGAACCGACCTAGCACTTCGGCGTTCACGTCGTCGCGGGCGTGGTCTCGGCGGTTCTCCATCATGGATCCCCTCTTAACTTTGGACGCCGCCTGAGAAACAGAGCCCCAGCGCTCGTCTGGGTGGCCAACGGGACAGATCCGGCAGCCGCCAGAGGCCATCCCCCAGCGCGGTATGAATGTAGGATCATCAACCTGACAAGCAAGCCACTCAGGCGGTAGGGCAGTCTCCGCGTATTCGCCTGACCGCACTCGACAATCAAACCCCAGGCCGTACCTACACGGCCGCCTAAACGGCCGTCACAGGCGACCGACGGAGAGAGCGCTTGTGCTGCCCCTGCCGGTCACCTTTGACCCCAACCCATCGAGGAGGTAACCCATGGGCGTGCTCGGCTACCTAACAAGGAAGCCACCCCACCACCGGACCACGGCATTCGTCCGGTTGCGTTGTGGCCACGCTCTCAACACCGCCACGGCACCGGACCCTCACCTCTGCTCCGCCTGTCGCCGCCACAACGGCGGCGCCTGGACATCCGCCAGCACCTCCTCACGGGATAGGGGCACGGGACAGATCACCTGGCAGGCCTGTCGCCGGTTCCGGCTCAGTTGCGCCGCCAGGTTATTCCTGGTGATAACCTGCCATAAGCCAGGTACGGGGCGGCCCGCCGTCCCCAACTGCGCGTTGTGCGGCTCTCCGCCTCGGAATCGCCGCCATGCTGCCCGCAATCCGGTTCCGTGAGCCCCTTGCCGCCGTGCCCGCCGCGGGGGTATCCGTGGGGCGGGCAGGCCACGCCGAAAAGAAAAGGCTCTTCTGGGATTCCTGTGGGTAGAAATCGTGCCTGGAAGTGCTGTTTTGGCGAGGTCGAAGGGCCTATGACCGTCACTAAGTCGGAAGGTTTTCTCGCACGCAGTTATGTAAGTATCGGTATTGCAGTGTGATATTAC
>CAILKC010000900.1 GCA_903834675.1 uncultured Victivallales bacterium
CTCCAGCCCTGATTAAACACTTCGCGGCTGTAACTCTTTGGTATCAAGCGAGATGATGTTTTTGCTTTCTCCACCACACGCACTCGTCCAGGCCGGCCGGGTTCCTGATGCCGACCAGACGGAGGAAGTGCTCCTGTTCCGGTGTCAAGGTGGTCACCTTCCAGAACGTTCGAGTGGCGGCGGACTTCTCGGACATCATCACGCGGTAGTTGACCAGTTTGGCCTGAGCCACAGCCTCCAGCGGGGCGGTAACCGCCTTGCCACCGAGGCAGTCGATCTCGAAGATCCGTTTCAGCAGCAGGGCCAGTATGCAGAGGAACACGTGGGAGCGGACGCGGGTTTCCAGCCAGTGACGTACGGGATGGATGTCCACGAAGTGCTTGAGGTCGTCGAAGAGCGTCTCAACCTCCTGGAGGTTCTTGTAGCTTTCGACCACCTTGCAGGGGGACAGATCCTGCCGGGTCGTGGTCAGGATGAACACGCCATCGGATCTGCTTTCGGCGGCGATGGCGCTTTCGTCGAGCCGGTAGCCGATGGGTTGCATGGCGGCATCCTCGTGTTGGCAGCAGAAGAACCGCCGGTAACGTCGATTGTGCCCATCGAACACTCTTTCCAGGCGCAGTGCGCGCTGCTTGTCCTGCTTTCCGGCGAGGACCTTGTCGAGCTCCTGCGACAGTTCCGCAATCTTCTGTTCGCGTCGCAGCCGGACCCCTTTGGCGCGCTCCTGGTTCAAGGCGCAGACGAAGCGCATCGTCTCGCCGCGGCGGTAACGGTATTTCCCCAGCAGTTTGGTCACTTTGGCGCTTGCCGATTTGTTGTCGCGGTGCAAGGCGCTGCACAGCTCACGGACTCGGGCGCCGTCAACCGCCTGGTCTGCATCGAGTCGCGCCACGAAAGCCGCGAGATCCTGCCACACTCCCGTCTGCCGTTCGGTCTCCGAAAGCTCCAGCAGTTGCGCCGTCTTCCACAGCAGGAAGTCCTCCACGTGGATCTGTCGGTCGGTGATCTTCTGGCCCCTCCATTCGGTGATCTCCCCCTCGAACAAGGCATCATCGTCCAGCACCATCGGCATCATCTCGTCCTGCCGATGCTTCACGCCCATGATGTAGTCGTACTGCTCGGCCTCGATGCTCTCCAAGTTCAGCCTGCTGATCATGCCGCGGTCGCCGACAAAGGTTGTCTCCTCGATGTGAAACTCCTGCTTCAGTTGCCGTACCACTTCGCCGACGGTGGCCTCGTCCTTGGTATTGCCCTGGAACACATAGTGCTTCAGCGGATAGCCTTCGTAGGAGGTCAGCACGCCGATGACCACTTGTGTCTTGTCGGGCCGGCTGTCCCGACTGTAGCCGTAGGAAGCCAAGGGGCATGCGTCGCTGTAGAAGAACGTCGAGGTGATGTCGTAGAACGTCAGCCGGACATTGATGCTGAACAGGTTGCGTAGTTGCTCGAACAGCGCCTTTTCGATCTCGTCCTTGGCCTTGAGCAGATAGTCCATGCTGCGGTAGAAGTACTCCACCTCCCGCGGCAGTTCGGCGTAGCCCTCCATCGCCGCATAGCAGGTGGTGTCCATCCATCGACTGGTGGCCAGCTTGCTCAGCGGGTTCACGCAACGGTTCACGACCATCAGCTCTGCGTACTTGGCCACATCGATGGTGATCCGGCTTTCCGCGCGCGCAACGCCCTCGGTTACCATCTTGCCCAGCCCCATACGCTTCCACAGTGCCCGCCACAGCACGATGCTGCCGTAGTCGAGCGACTTGAGGATCTCGACCCGATCGGCCAGGCCGTACTCCTCGATCTCGAAAAGCCGGATCAGCCCGTCGAGAAGGTTCCTGACAGTGGCCTTGTCGAACCGAGTGATGTTGCCCAAGGTGGCAACATCCTTAGTC
Organism: uncultured Victivallales bacterium; assembly: GCA_903834675.1. Next base: position 1,890 of record CAILKC010000900.1, read on the forward strand.
GTAGACCGTCCATTGCGGTCGCGAACCGACTCACTCAGTACGAGGTACTCGTAGGTCCCGCTCTTCTTGGCGCTTCTCTTGATCCGAGGAAACATGCGGCGCTCTCCTGCATGCGGGCTTCATCCGCACCACACACAATAGCGCCTTGTGTGTCTCAATAGCAACCTATAGCATGGTTATTTTCCGCACCACGCTTTTGCCGGATTATGGGGGGGGATCGTGCCTAGCGCTGCCGATTACCGACCGATTTAGGCCCCCAAGTGTGTAATCCGGGCTCCAGCTTCAACTTCTGCCGCCGTTGCCGCCGCGGCCGGGGCCTGCCGCGCATCGTCCTGAAGGGCCTTTGCCGACGCAGGGCCCGCTGAGTTCTGCCGCCGCGAGTTTTTCAGCCGCGCCAATCTTGATCCAGAGATCCGTCGCGCTATCTTACGGGCACCTTGGCACCGAGCCTAGGAGCTGATTCCGGCGTAGCTCAGTGGTAGAGTAGGCGGCTGTTAACCGCTTGGTCGCAGGTTCGAGCCCTGCCGCCGGAGCCATTCCTATCAAGCCCCGCGCTCGCGGGGTTTTCGGTTAACGGCCCGCCAACCCGGCGTGCCGTTCCGCTTCCAGCGCCGCAAATCCCGCTCACCCAAAGGGATTTGCGGCACGCACCCCCCTCGTCACGGCGCCCGACGAAGCACCAACACGGCTCTCTCTGCGCCCCGAAAATCGGCCGCCCGCTCCGCTGAGGACCCCGAGGGCACGCTAGAACTCTCTCTTCCTCTCTCCTTCGCCCGCGTCCCGAGTTAACGGCCTCCTGCGAATCGGCGCAGCATCCGGGGCTTCGGGGCAAGGTTCTGAGCGGGGATCGGGGGCCGGTCGCGCCGAAGGAGGTCAACTGGGTCCGATGGAGCACGGGACAGGCCAGAGCCGTTCCCGAAGGTCAGCGAGGACATTCGCGAGGCTGAGACCGAGGGCGGTCAGTGCGCTGCGGCGGAGGAACGCTCGCCACTGGCTCTCCTTCGTGCCGTCGTCGAGGTACTCAGCCGTGAAGGCGACCGGCAGTTCGCGTGGCAGGGCGACCTTGCGGCGCTCGAAGGTCGCCCGGATCGCCTCGGCGAGCAGCGCCTCGTCGAGCCGCACGTGCTGCAGGATCACGTGCATGTCATAGAAGTCCTTCATCCGGCTGTTCATCGCTCCGAGCACCACCATGGCGTTCAGCTTCTCGGCCACAACCGTCGCGGGGTGGTAGGCGGAGAGACGCGGAGCCGGGTAGTCGAGGATCGTCGGGTACTGGATCGGCTCGGGCGGAGGGGTGACTGCGTCCCCGAAGCCGACATCGACCTGGACGGCGATGCGGGCCGGACCTAGGAATCCAAGAAGGCGCACGCGGACGCCGTGGTACTCCTGGTCGTCGCGGATGTCCGCGGTCTCGATGGAGCCGGAGTCGAAACGCAGTCCATCGTCGACGACCTCGGCGTTGCAGGCGTCGGCAAAGACGGTCCTCAGGCGCTCCTGCGTCGGCTCCCCGAACCCCAGAAGGTCCAGATCCCGGGTAGGTCTGCCCGGAACGTCATGCCAGAGGGCGAACAGCATCGCGCCCTTGAGGACGAAGCTGTCGATGTGGCCGGCTGCCTGGATGCGGTACAGCAGGCGTTCCAGGCCATAGCGAACCAGCAGATGGTTGAACTGCTCCCCACTCTGATCCCGAGTGTTGAGAAGCCGCTGATGGACAGACCGCGCGACGCTGTCAGAACTCATCGGGCCATCTCCAGGTACGGGCGCATGACCCGCGACATACGGCAGATGCGCGCGAAGCGCCAGATCTCGTCGCGCGTCGCCTTGCGTTGCTCGAGGGCGTCGACCAGAGCCTCCCGGGCCACGTCAAGGCCAATCCGGTTGCGGAAGCGGAAGCAGTCCACCACGGTCTTGGCGACGCAGTAGACGCGGATAGCCACGCCGTCCGCGGCATGCTCCTCGATACCGGCGCTGAACATCTGGCCCGAGAACTGCACCACCCGCAGCCAGCCTCTGGCGGCCGCAGGGGCGCGGGCCCCCCGTTGGATGGCCACCCATGCCTCGCCTGGCATCTGGGTGGTGACTTCGTGATAGTGGAGTGCCGAGAGCAGGCAGAGCACGCCACGGGGGACCGCGGCGGCGACCTCGATGTAGCCCGGCCGCTCCGGGATGCGGTCCGCCAGCATGTAGGTTCCTCGCGCCACTCGCCGCAGGACACCCCGGTGCACCAGGTAAGGAAGCAGGGTCCGGCTGGCTCCCGTGCCCTTGAGCGCGGCAGCGCGGAGCGTCCCCTGTGTCCTCGCGAGATGGACAATGTCGTCGATCTTCATGGCGGCCCCATATTGACGCAAAGCACTCATACAGTACTAATTGATAACGTTTTGTCAACCATGTCCGAGGCCGTACTGTGGTCACGGGACCCACCCGGAGTCGGATGCCCTGGGCAATGAGCGGGAGCCGGGGATGGCTGCCAAGCGCCTCTTTGCATGCTGGAGGCCAAGGTGCGAGGGTTGTTCAGCAGATGGGCCAGGCCGATGCCGCCTGGCAGACCGCAAAGGACACAGGTCATCGCGACAGAGAGTCCCGGCTCTCTGCCGGGCTGCCGGCGCGATGAATGCGGAGCCACACATACCCCCTTAATTCGCAACGAGTTGAGGGGTTTTTTCGGCTCTTCTGGGATTCCTGTGGGTAGAAATCGTGCCTGGAAGTGCTGTTTTGGCGAGGTCGAAGGGCCTATGACCGTCACTAAGTCGGAAGGTTTTCTCGCACGCAGTTATGTAAGTATCGGTATTGCAGTGTGATATTAC
>CAILKC010000901.1 GCA_903834675.1 uncultured Victivallales bacterium
GCACAGGCGGCGGCATCGTGTTCGACCGCGACCGGTAGCGCGAAGCGCTCCCGCAGCAGGCGCTTCAGTTCGATGCTGTCCCAGCCGGGCAAATTGGGCGGACTGTGGACCACGCCGCCTTCGGCATCGAGCGGCCCGCCGATGGAGACGCCGATGGCGAGGGCCGGCGGATAGGCCGCGGCGAGTCGGGAGGTCTGCGCGCAGACCTCATCGAGCATGGGGCCCGGCCCGCGTTCGGCCCGCGAGGGCCACTCCACCCGGTCCATGACCTGGCCATCGGCCGTGCCAACCAGCACACAACACTTGGTGCCGCCGATGTCCAGGCCGAGAAGCGTGCCGTGCGCCGGGGCAGTGGTTGGCGGCTTGGTCCGTCGTGGCATGGGGTCAGACTCCCTGATTCAAAGAGGCGAACCGGCCCGTGGCCTCATCCCAGGCTACGTTCGCTGGGCGCCGGAGGAAGGGCGCCGACTCCAGGCCGATGAGACGCAGGGGATGGGAGACGCCGAGGTCGATAAGTTCGGTGGGGGTAAGTAGCCCGAGACCGGCGAGATGGTTCAGGCACTGCAGCAGCGTGCTTGACGAGCCGTAGAGCAGCTTCTCGTCGTCGGCGAGGCAGAGGCGCCCATCCTGGCGCAGCCGGATACGGCAGCCCTCGCGCTCGTAGAGCCCCGGCGGCATACCGGCATACATGACCATGTCGCTGGTCGCCGCCAAGCGCTCGACGGGCAGCGAGTTCAGCAGCATGCGCAGGAAAGGCTCCGGCAGGTGCTGGCCGTCGGGGATGAAGCACAGGTGCAATTCGGGGCAGGCCAGGATACGGACCAGGATGTTGTCGTGGCGGTTGATCTCTGGCCTGCAGCCGTTGCCAAAGTGGGTGACGGCACGCAGCCCGGCCGCGATGGCCAGGCGCAGAGTGGGATAGTCCGGGTTGGCATGGCCGAGGGAGACGAGGGTCTGACCCGAGACCGCCCGGATGAAGTCGAGGGCGCCGGGCAGCTCGGGGGCGACGGTGACCATGCGGATGGCGCCGCGGGCGATCCCTTGCAGGCGCTGAAACCAGTCCAGATCCGGCGGGATGATGTGCTGGGCCGCGTGCGCGCCGCGGTAGCCGTACTCCGGCGAGATGAAGGGGCCCTCCAGGTGAAGGCCCAGGATGTTGCCGTCGGGCCCTTGCCGGTCCATCGCCTCCCGGGCATGCGCCAGGTTGATCTCGATGGCCTCGCGCCGGTGCGTGCATACCGTCAGCAGAAAACCCGCCGTGCCGCGCTGGCGTAGCCGTTCGGCGGCGCCCAGGATGTCGTCGACCGTGGTCGCCGGGTCCAGAAAATCAACGCCGGCATAGCCATTCACCTGGAGATCCACGAAACCGGGCAGAGTGAGCATGAGTTCCGCCAGCCTTTCTGGTGCCGGTCAGCCATATCGGAATCACAACGTAACGACGTAACCCGCCGCTGTCCACGATCCGGTGCCGTTCCCACAGAAAGCATTAAGATCCGGTGCCGTGATCCGGTGGTGATCCGGTGCCGTTCCCACAGAAAGCATTGCCCCAAAGGAATTAGCTGCTGCCTGAGTCTCTTCTACAACACATTAGCCGCGTTCTCGATGGCCTGAAACCGCTGGTAGGTCTTCCAGGCCTCTGGTTATGTTGCGCGCAACATAAGGCGAGGTCTGGTCTTCCGATCTCATACTTTGGCTCTTCTGGGATTCCTGTGGGTAGAAATCGTGCCTGGAAGTGCTGTTTTGGCGAGGTCGAAGGGCCTATGACCGTCACTAAGTCGGAAGGTTTTCTCGCACGCAGTTATGTAAGTATCGGTATTGCAGTGTGATATTAC
>CAILKC010000902.1 GCA_903834675.1 uncultured Victivallales bacterium
GACCGCGACACCGCTTTGGCTTGGCGCCTGTGCCATGACTGACGGCGTGTGTTCTCGCGCAACCCGATACGGCAGACAGACCACGGGTTGTTGCGACGCCCAGCCCAGTTTCTTGAAACAGCCCTGCGGTTGACAGGGCTTGGTTCCGGCCATCTATTGGCGAAGACGGCTGGCGCGCCAGGCGCGCGCCTCGACCGCAAGTGCCACGTCAAGGGGAGCCCGACCGCCATGCCGAACCCGATGCTCTTTGACTGCTGGGCCTCCTACGGTCCGCATCCTTCCAAGGACCCCGAGCAGCGCTGGACCCTCGAACACCTGCTCGCGGACCTGGATCTCTACGGCATCAGCGCGGCGCTGGTGCGCCACGAGCAGTGCCTGCATTACGATCCCATGCATGCCAACCGGCGCCTGGTGGCGGAGATCGCCGCCCGGCGCGACCGGCTCTACCCGTGCTGGAGCGTCATGCCCCACCAGGCCGGCGACTTTCCGGCGCCCCCGGCCCTGTTGCGGGCCATGGGCCAAGACGATGTGCGGGCCGCCCTGCTGACGCCCAACACCCATGGCTATCCAGTCCATGCCGATGTCCTGGGGCCGCTGGCCAAGGCCTTCAACCGGCGCCGACTGCTGCTGCTGACCACCATCGGCGAACTGGGCGGCAACTACGAGACGGCGGTGACCTTCTGTCGACTGTTCGAGTCCTGTCCGGTGATTATTGCCGAGGCCACCTGGGCTCAGTGGCGTCTGCTGGTGCCCATCTTGGATGCCTGCCCGAACGCCTGTATCGAGCTGAGCGCCTTCCAGGCCAACCGGGCGCTGGAATTCCTCACGGAGCGCTATGGGGCAAGCCGGGTGCTGCTGGGCACCGGCCTGCCCGCCCGCAGCGGCGGCGCTGCCCGAGGCGTGCTGGACTGGGCTCTGACCGACTGCGACACGGTCGCCCAGGTGGCCGGGCTGAACCTGGCCGCCGCCCTGAGGGTAAAGCCCCCGGCGCCCGTGCCGGTGCCCGACAACGCTGACGAACTGGTCCGCGAAGCCCGCGCCGGAAAACCCCTCTCGACCCTCGTCCTCGATGCCCACTGCCACGTGCTCGACGACGGACTCAACGGCGCCGGCAACCACTACGTCATGCTCAAGGGCGACAGCCTGAACCTGCTCGAATTGGCCCGCCGCATCGGTGTGGACGTCACCGCCATGATGAGCTGGAGCGGCACCGTCAGCATGGATGTGGCCGCCGGCAATGCGCTGATCGCCCAGGTGGTGCAGCGCTCGCCCGAGGAGATCATCGGCCTCTCCTCCGCCGACCCGACCCATCAGAGCGCCGACGAGATCCGCGCCCTCTGCGCCCATTTGCACGGCCAGCTCGGCTTCCGTGGCCTCAAGCCGTACATCCGTAACGATGTGCCCTACAATGATCCGCGCTACGACGACTACTGGTGCTACGCCCAGGAACACCGCCTCTATGGCCTCCTCCACACCGGGCCGAATGTCGGCGGGATGGGCGCGGTCCGCGACCTGGCCAGGCGCTTCCCCGAGGTCACCTTCATGGTGGCGCACTCGGGCAGTTCCTGGAGCCTGGCCCGCCAAGTCGCCGACGCCGCCACGGACTTCCCGAATATCGTGGCAGAACTGACCTACACTGCGGCCCTCAACCGCATCATCGAATGGCTCTGCGCCCGCCTCGGGCCGGAGCGGGTGCTCTTTGGTACTGACGCGCCCATGCGCGACCCTCGTCCGCAACTGGGCTGGTGCGTGCATACGGCCCTGCCGGTCGAACACAAGCGCCTGATCGTCGGGGCCAACTTTGCCCGCATCCTCGGCCGCGGCCTCCTGCCCGGACACGACCTGCCCGCCGTCATCCGCCGTGCGCAGCAGCTCAGCGCAGCCGCAGAGTGCGGACCCGATCGAGGTAGTAGCGGTAATTCGACAAGGCCGTATCGGGCGTGATGAGGTGGTCCGGCATGAGCACCAGCCCACCCTCCTGCAGCAGCGGCACGTGGCGCTGGAGTTCCGCCTCGATGGCCGCGGGGCCCTTCTCGATCGCCAGCTTGTCGTAGCCTCCCATCATGCGCAATTCGCGACCGAAGCGTTGGCGGAAATGCTCCGGCGTGGCGCCCCAGGTCCCGGGCTCGATCGGGAACAGCAGGTTGATCCCGGCATCCATCCAGTTCGGGGTGAGGGGTTCGACCATGCCATCCGAGTCGAGGCCGTAGAGCGGCACGCCGTAC
>CAILKC010000903.1 GCA_903834675.1 uncultured Victivallales bacterium
GGGGCAGCTCTCCAGAGCTGTCCCCTGCGGCAGGTCAGGAGACCCGCCGCTACTGCTGCGGCCGCGCCTGGCGCGGCCTGGTAGGGGCAGCTCTCCAGAGCTGTCCCCTGCGGCAGGTCAGGAGACCCGCCGCTACCGTATCCAGGGCCAGTCGTGCCAGTCGCTTACGAGCCGGGCCTTGACCGGGTTCTCGTGGATGTAATCGATACAGGCTTCTTCCTTGCCGACATCACGACACCAGTGATCGAACGACTCTTCCTGCCAGAACGCACCGTTGCGGCCCAGTATGCGATTGGCTTCGCGGGCGGTGAATTTCTTGATGCTGGCCAGGGTTAACGGCAACGTGCGCGCGGCTTTCTCCGCCCCCGCCAACAGCACGTGAACATGGTTGGGCATGACCACATACGCAGGGATCCGCCAGGCCCATTCGGTCTCGGCAAAGGCCAGGGACTCGATGACCACGCTGGCAAGTCGCGCATCCCGCAGCCAGGCGACGGCCGGATCGGGCACGTCCAGGACAGCCTCAAGGCAGCGCAACTGCTGGCGGTGCAGGTTCCGGCTCGCGACGTCCGCCGCGTTGTCGAGAGCGGTTCGCTGACGCATCATGTCGCGGTAGAGACTTACAGGGATGCTGCCTTTCAGTCGGAAAGTGACGAAGTAAGGCCGTCCGACGACCTGCCAGTGCGGCAGGTTCCGGCGCGTGAACGAGACGGTCGGCGGTCGGTCCATACCCAGCCCCTCCTCTGCGGCCGCGCCTGGCGCGGCCTGGTAGGGGCAGCTCTCCAGAGCTGTCCCCTGCGGCAGGTCAGGAGACCCGCCGCTACCGCTGCGGCAGGTCAGGAGACCCGCCGCTACCGCTGCGGCAGGTCTGGAGACCCGCCGCTACCGCTGCGGCCGCGCCTGACGCGGCCTGGTAGGGGCAGCTCTCCAGAGCTGTCCCCTGCGGCAGGTCAGGAGACCCGCCGCTACCGCTGCGGCAGGTCTGGAGACCCGCCGCTACCCCTGCGGCAGGTCTGGAGACCCGCCGCTACCGCTGCGGCAGGTCAGGAGACCCGCCGCTACCGCTGCGGCCGCGCCTGGCGCGGCCTGGTAGGGGCAGCTCTCCAGAGCTGTCCCCTGCGGCAGGTCAGGAGACCCGCCGTCCGCGGGACTTACACCTCGCTCAGCGCCACGATGCGGCGCTCCGCGGCCGAGCGGATGGCAGCGAAGGCGACGCGGGTAGCCATGACCGTGTCGTCGATGCCGCAAACCGTGGGACCGCCGCGGCAGATCTGGTCGATGAAACGCTCGATGGCGTGAGCGTGGCCCTTGTCTGGCTCGGCGGTGAACTGCTTCATGGGGTCGCCTGTCGCCGCCGCCTCCGCGCAGGCGGCACGCTTCTTGGCCAGCCAGCCGGCGATGCCGCCCTCGACGCCGATCTGCGGATGGCGGTCGTTGAGGAAGGGATAGGTCTGGCGCGCCGGGGCCCCCGCGATGCCGGCGGTGCGGATTTCGCACATGTGGTCAACGACCACGACCCCGCCGTTGCCCATGGCCTCGTAGAGCTCCTTGGGGTAGCCGAAGGTGCCATTGGCGCAGAGGTTCAACGTCGCCAGCTCACCGCCGGCGTAGCGCACGATGATGGCATGGTTGAGCATGCCGGTCTCCAAGGCGAACACCTCGACGGGCTCAGAGCCCATGAACCAGTTGCAGAGATCGGTGAAATGGGTCATTTCGAAAAGCATGGGGCCGTGCGGCGCCTGCGTCGGGTCGAAGACCCACGACTTCCAGGAGTACCAATCGTCGTTGATGCGCAGGTTGAGCGAGGCGACGCCATCGCTGGGCAGGGCCGGGCGCTGTTCGGGCTCGCGGTTCCAGCGCCAGGGGCAGGGCTGAGGGGTGGTCATGTGAGCGCGGAAGAGGCGCTGTGCGTCCATCATGGCCGGGCTATTGCGGCGGTTGTGGCCCGCGCAGAAGGGAATACCGCTCTGCTTGACGATCCGTTGGATCTCGTAGAGGATGGACAGCTCGGTGGCGACGGGCTTCTCAACGTAGATGGGTTTGCCCAGTTCAGCGGCCAGCGCAATCACCGGCAGGCGCAGTTTTTCGGTCGTCGCCAGGCAGATGGCCTGTACCTCGGGGTGGCGCAGCGTCTGCTCCCAGCTCGTGCTGGTATGGCGCGCCCCCCACTTGCCGACACACTCGCCCAGAGCGGCCTCCGACAGATCGCAGCAGGTGTGCAGCACGGCCCGTTTCGAGCGGGCCAGGTTGGGGATATGCTGGCCGCGAGCCAGCGCCCCGCAGCCCACCACGGCAAAGTTCAGCGGTTCAGTTAGCATGAGGGGAGTTCCGAGTTCCGAGTTCAGGGTTCAGGGTTCAGGGTTCAGGGTTTGGCAAAGCCCCCGGCTGGGGCCGGGCATATCGGCATGAGACGTGCCGACGCGGTTCCTATTCCGATCCGGCCGGGACGCGCCGGATCGCCTGGAGGGCGGCCCTGCGTGGCCGCCGCGGCGCCGACGCAGCGGCGCCCTCCAACGTCCTTCGTCCGCCGCGGCGGACGAAGGGCGGAATGGGAAGCGCCTTGGGGCATACGAGGTTGCTGCAAGTCTCATACAAGCAACCCCCTACGAAACTGACATGGGCCCCGTGGCCGGCAGCCCGGGGCGCACC